>NZ_JBRKIT010000004.1:0-11449 GCF_052983395.1 Sinomicrobium halophytocola | reverse complement strand
GATGTCAAAAAAGATTATTTCGTCGATTTTTCGGATCATTACCCCGTGGAGGGGAGTTTCTATTCCGATGCATCTACGCCAAAAGCGAGTATGAAGACCAGAAAGTACGACCGTATGTCATTAAAAGCTGTGAGCACCGGAAAATTTATCGCCTGGAACACCTCCGAAACTAATGATTGGTTAACCGTTTCTGCTTCGTCTGCGGGCGAAAATACCTGGTTTAATATGGTCAATCTCGGGGAGCGTGACAATTATTTTGAGTTAAAAGAAGGGCCCGTCCGGGTAGAAATAAGTGAGCACCTTAATAATTTCTGGAGCAGGAAGGAGTCAGATGACGGAGCATATCGTTATTTTCCGAAATTCCAGGAGTTGCAATTACCCGGTTTGGAACTTGTCCTTGTCAAAAAGAAAGAGGGTAACCATTCAGGTATTATTGAAGACGGCGATATCGTAGCTTTTCGCGACAGGACGCCGGCAGGTAGGTATGGTTATCTGCAGTTGTCTGAGAAAGATAATACAACCCTGATTAACCTGGATGACAGTACCAGAGAGGAAGCGGAACAGTTTGAAGTGCACCTTCATCCGGGGCCGGTCGAATCCTGGAAATAAACGAGTTCATTTTTTAAAGAATAACAGAAGGCGTCCGCAAGGGCGCTTTTTTTGTTAGAAGCTGTTTGAATTTAGTTTTCGGAATACACATGAAAAGATCATAGGCGATGTCCTGAGTATACCTGTACTGGGCACTTCGGTACTCAGTGTATCACCTGTCGAAGTACCTAAGAGATAAAATTCGGACAGATTCTAAAACTTTCTTGCTGTATGTGTTAAGTTACTTATCTCTGAAAAATCCATGTTAATCTTTGTCACCCATTATTAAGAAATTGTAATATATAAAATAGTGGATGATATCAATGGACGGTTTGTTGAGGTTATTCCTCCCGGCATATAGCCCCTCGTACGCCCCATTCTTAAGAAAAAAGTTAAGAGTGCTATCCGTGTAGTTAAGAGAAGATACAATTTTCAGGAATATATCCGGAAAAATGATCTAATTCAGATGTATGTGATATGATACTAAAGTTTACTCAGAAGCTGACGTTCCTGTTGGCATTTATCGTACAGCTTTCCTTTGCGCAGGAGAAGACAATTACGGGTAATGTGACAGACGGGCAGGGGATGTCGTTACCCGGCGCGAACATCGTGGTAAAGGGAACATCAACAGGTACCCAGACCGATTTTGACGGGAATTACAGTATAACGGTCGGCGTAGGACAGGTACTGCAATTCACGTATGTAGGGATGGCTACCGCAGAACGGACAGTGGGGACCTCCGCGACCATTGACCTACGAATGGAAGAAGATGCGCAGGCCCTGGAAGAAGTCATTGTAGTTGCCTATGGAGAACAGTCCGAAAGGGCCATAGTAGGGTCTGTTGCCAAAATTGATTCACAGGTTATAGAGACACAACAACTTACCGATGTCACAACGGCCATCCGGGGAAGTGTTCCGGCGGACAACCCGGTGATAACCCGACCTTCGCGTACGTGGTATCGGGTCCATTAATGCTGCCGCAGATCCGCTGATAGTGGTTGACGGGGCACCGTTTAACGGAAACCTGAACACGATCAGCCAGGACCAGATAGAGTCCATGAGTGTGTTGAAAGACGCCTCCTCTACCGCATTGTATGGATCAAGAGGGGCCAATGGCGTTATTCTGATCACAACAAAAAAAGGGAAGCTGAATTCTCCGGCCAGGGTGAATTTTTCAACTTCTCTGGGATTTGCTGATCAGGCCGTGAAATTTCATGATTTTCTCGATGCTGACCAATACATGGAACTTTCCTGGGAATCCCTGCGGAATAGGAATATGACCGATGGTATGACTCCTCAGGAGGCTGCGAACGCCGCTTCCAATGGCCTGGTAGAACATCTGGGCTATAACCCGTATAATAATGCCATTCCCGTGGAGCCGGACGGTAGGCTGGTATCGACAGCCAGGAAATGGAATACCAATTGGGAAGACCGGATCATGAACAGGAATGCCTTGCGGCAACAATACGGTTTAACTGTTTCCGGAGGAAGTGAAAAAACGACGTATTTTTTCTCGGCAAATTACCTGGCCCAGGAAGGGGCTGTTAAGACTTCAGACTTTAACCGTGCAACAACGCGTTTGAATATTGATACCCGGGTAAACGGCTGGTTGTCTCTCGGACTGGGTTCGTCTTATTCGACGCAGGTCCAGAATTACCCGGAACAGTCGGGGAGTGCCATCAGGGGGTACTACTATCATCAACTGGTGCTGGAATTCGCCCCTGCGTATTCCGTAGCCCCTGATTTCCCGGCACCGCCAGTCTATACCGAATTGTCCCTGGAAGGGCACCCCATGTCCCGGACACAGGAGGTATACGATCTGATCCTTGAAGATTTACAGTTTGCCGTAGAGAATGTGGGTATATCGCGTCTGGATAAATCCTATATCAATAAAAATGTGGCCCATGCAATGCTGGCACAGGTGTACCAGGTGATGGGAAATTGGGAGGATGCTGAAACCGCAGCTAATGCTGCTTACGGAGGGGATTTGTCTTCGGCCCTGGTTTCCGGATCATATGCAAACGGGTTTAACGATCTGTCGGTCGGGGAATGGATATGGGGACTGCCCCAGTATGACGATCAGTCACAGTATTATTACAGCGCACCGCATGTACAAACAGATCATAGCGTCGAATCTTATCAAAATGCCTATTTTAACAATGAGTTTGTCAATCTGTTTTCCGGTACGGATATAAGGAAGCTGTTTAACAATTACTACGAGGTAGAAGAATCGAGTTTCAGGCATTGGGTGACCAGTAAGTTTGCATTTACTTTTGATGCGGATATACCTATCATCAGAACAGCCGAAATGATATTGATTGAAGCAGAAGCAAAATATAGAAACGGTGATGCCGGAGGGGCCCATGGTCTGCTGTATGCCATTCAACAGAACAGAGACCCGAAAGCTATAAAATCTTCGAATACCGGGGAAGATCTACTGGAGGAGATCTTATTGGAAAGAAGAAAGGAATTGTATGCGGAGATCGGGGTGGAGTGGTTTGATGCCAAAAGGTTGCAGAGAGGCATAAGCAGGTCCGGAAATCACAGGGTTGGCAGTTCGGCAGATCTTGCCCCGAACGACAAAAAATTCTATTTGAAAATTCCGCAATCCGAAATCGATGCCAATGCAAATATTGACGGTTCGGTGAACGAAAATCGATAATATTCATATCCGTATGATTAGTCTCAGGTTGGTTGGGGGAGTTGTTCTTTAGTTATGGAGTTTATAAGTATTACCTGAATAACTCATGAACTCCATAACTAATGCACTTTTCAATAGTTAAACGCTACTGTTGTATTTGTTAAATTGCTTGTTTCCGAATATTTCTCTTAATTTTTGTCATCCGTTTCCGGTTTTTTGTAATATATAGTATAGAGAAGAGATTGCTGATGGACAATACAAATTATATAGAGCTCTTTGAAACCCTTTTTCAAATGGATCAAACAGCACTTAAAAATTAGTTTACATTGTTTTTGTTTTCATGAATGTAGATTGATTTAGTTTGTTGGCAGCCCGGTAAAACGGGCTGCTTCTTTTATATGTGGCTGCCAACCGGTATGGATGTATCATCGGCCTCAACTCAATTGGTTCTCGTTTGAGGCCGGCGGAAACGAGGGCTCATCGTATAACGCGTACGAAAGGGCATTACTCCGGATAATTATCGGGATGCCGGATAAAATGGGATCCGTTACAAACAGGCACCAGCGGGGAGATCCCGGGAAATCGAACAATCAGTTATAGAAACATCAACCACATGTATAGTCAGTATTTTTCCCATAATTCTTGATGGTGTGGCATGAAAAAGAATTACTCCAATATTATGTTCTGCCTTTTTGTTTCCATAGGCATTTACAGCCAGGTATATCCTTACGGACTGTATCCTTTTGACGAGGGAGAGTTGTATTTACCCGGTTCTATCAGGTATAGTTATAAATTGACCAGGAACGGAGAGACCTATCAGGACTGGTCTGAACCATCCCGTGAATTGAATACGCATTTCTCTTTTTTGCCCCCGGGGGATTACACCTTTATAGGTAAAGCAACGAACAGGCGCGGAGAATGGCAGGGCGGCTGTATTTCTTATACATTTACCATACCGCCCCCTTTTTGGAAAACAGGATGGTTTTTTATATTGCTTTTTGCATTGTCCGGAGGAGTTACGCTGGTAATATACAGGACCCGGACCCGTCATGTGAAATACATCAATAGCTTACAAAACGATTTTTTCCGTCAGCTGATGGAAACGCGGGAAGAAGAGAGGAAACGGATAGCCAGGGAACTTCACGATGGAATAGGCCAGAGCCTGGTATTGCTAAAGGCCCGGCAGGAGGAAGAAAGGTTTAGCTCACAGATACAATTGTTAATTGATGATATAAAACGGATCTCCGGCAACCTCCATCCGGTATATATAACCAGTATGGGGCTGTCCATGTCCCTGGAGTACCTGATAAGAAATATAGACGAAGTATCCTCTGTTTATTTCAAAAGTACAATCAGCAGGGAGGTCGATGAGTACTTCAAAAAAGAAAAGGCTTTACATATCTATCGCATTGTCCAGGAAAGTCTAAACAATATCATAAAACATTCAGATGCAGATGAAGCGCTGATATCCGTTGGGATAAAAAGTGGTTTTTTAAAAATAAAAGTGGCAGATAACGGTAAAGGAACAGCATGTAATCCGGCGGCCGGGAAACCATCCATGGGATTGAAAACCATGAAAGAACGTATGGTGCTATTAGGAGGTGAATATCAGGTCGTTGAAAAGGGAGAACTGGGAGGCTTTGAAATCTGCTTTAAAATACCAATATCGGGCCAGTATAAAAAAAATAAGCAAAATGATAAAGATATTATTAGCGGATGATCATCCTTTGGTTCGGAGAGGGTTGAGAGATGTCCTTAGGGAAGACCCGGATAATATAGTGGTGGCAGAAGCCAGGGACGGAGAAGATGCGCTTAACAAAATCCTGCACTACAAACCGGATATGGTCTTTATCGATATCAATATGCCTCATAAAGATGGTATAGAAGTGATCAGAAATGTACGGAAAAAGTATCCCGGAATAAGTTTTATCGTATTGACAATACACGATAATCAACACTATTACAAAGAAGCTATAGAAACCGGAGTTAAAGGGTATTTATTAAAGGATTATGCTTTGACTGAGATTAAAGATTGTATGAATACCGTGAGACAGGGTAAAAATTATTTGAGTCGTTATATGGACTGCGATGAAAATACGGGGTGTACGGACGTGCTGAAAAAAATAACGAGAAGGGAAAAGGAAATATTAAGGGAGCTTATGGATGGAAGCAGTAATCGCAAACTGGCTGAAAAGTTCTTTTGCAGTGAGAAGAACATAGAAAGAATAAAGACCAAGCTACGTAAAAAACTGGATCTGCCCCCTACTTACAACGCCCTGCTTTCCTGGGCAATGCAGAACAGAAAACTTTTATGATTCCCAAAAGGGACAAGCCCGGTCAGGCCCCGTAACAAAAACGGCTTTGCGTTGTGGTATTGCCCGCTCTGCACTTTATCACGCAATAAAAAGGCATAGCGAAGCTGGAAAACCTGTCCCGGCACAAAAACCTTATTCTTAAAAATAGGAGTTTCCCTATACTTTTTGTAATTCATAAAATCTACATTCGTCATATTATTTAACAAAAAAATAATATTATCATAACCCTAAAGCAAGCATTAATGATATGGGGCTGTTTTAATCAAAGGAAAAATACATTCATCATATTTTAAGCCGTTTTTTAGTCACAATATACATGTACAGCTGTAAAAAAGTGTAGTGACAGCCTTTTGACACTTTACATGTATGAGGATTTACGGGAGTTTCTTAAAAGGGCGAAAATTATTATGACGGCAGGAAAAGGGAATACCGTGATTGAAGCCGGTTTATCGAAAAATAATCTATAATCATTTAATTAAAATCAGGTATATAATGAGATTAACCTACGTATTTATAGCTGCTACCATGTTGCTTGTGCATTTTTCTGCCTCCGGGCAAAGCCAGGAAATCCCTTCTGTCCCTTTAAAGGCTTTAACGGGAAAACATTTCGATACGGTACAATTCAATGAAAGAGAAAACCCCGTGATATTGAGTTTCTGGGCCACCTGGTGTGGGCCCTGTTTAAAAGAACTGGATGCCATCAACGATGTTTATGCCGACTGGCAGGAAGAGACCGGGGTTGAACTATACGCCATATCGACAGACGATTCCCGGGGAATAAAACGTGTAAAACCCCTGATCAACGGAAAAGGGTGGGAATTTGAAGTATTGCTCGATGAAAACCAGGATTTTCAAAGAAAAATGAATGTTGTGGCAATGCCCACGGTATTAGTAGTATACAAGGGGAAAATTATCTATCAGCATACCAGTTACGTTCCGGGCTCCGAGAATAAACTCTATGAAAAGATCCTGGAATATTCAAAATGAAAAAGACGTATGCTATGGTAAAAAAGACAGGTCTGCTTTTTTTGGGTCTGACATTGATCTCAAATCTCAGTAATGCACAAATAAGCGGAAGTCTGGAATCTACCGGTCAAAGGTATGTAGATGACAATAAAATACAACTGGACGGGGAAGACGCCGAACACCGCTATCGTTCCAATTCCTATTTAAAACTCGACTATATTACGGGCTCCTGGAGTTTTGGGGTCCAGGGGGAATCCTATCTTCCCCTATCCCTTCTTAACTACAATCCGGAACTGAAAGGGGTGGATATCGGGACAGTTTATGCCAGGTACAGTAATAAAAAATTAGGGCTCGATGTAACCGCGGGACACTTTTACGAACAATTTGGAAGCGGATTGATATTGCGTAGCTGGGAAGACAGGCAATTGGGAATTAACAATGCCATTCTCGGAGGGCGTGTTGAATATGCTCCTGCAGACGCACTGACATTTACATTCCTCGGGGGCAGACAACGTGTAGGTTTGGGCTTTGACCTTTCCAAAGGTACCCTCTACGGCGCCAATATGGAAGCCGGACTTTCGGATATTTTAGCGATCGGTACTGTCGATATAAGCTTCGGGTTGTCTTATGTAGGCCGCTATGAAGATTATGAGCATCGTTATTTGAACGGTAACAATGCGCATCTTGTAAATTCCTATTCCGGGCGGTTAAGTGTATCTAAAGGCGGCTTTTATTCCGAAATAGAATATGTCCATAAAGGAAAGGACCTGTTGATGAATATGGGGGCACCGCTGATAGATGGAAATAAAAAAGCCGGAAATGCTTTTTTATTGGACCTCGGGTACGCCAGAAAGGGGCTGGGTGTCAATGCCTCCCTGAGAAGAATGGAAAATATGAGGTTTTATTCCCAGCACGATCTGGACGGTAACGTATTTAACCGGGGAGTTGTCAATTATGTACCGGCTTTGACCAAACAATACGACTATGCCCTTCAGAATATATACGTATACCAGGCACAGCCTCAATATCAGACAACCCCCAAAATCGCGGCCGGGGAAATAGGCGGGCAGCTGGACCTTTATTACAAGTTTAAGAAAAACAGTGCCCTGGGAGGAAAATACGGAACACAGGTAGCTTTAAATACGTCATACTGGGGTGGACTGGATATTGAAGGAGACCCGGAAACAGGGATGTATACAACAAAAGCCCTGGGCTTTGGTGATAAATACTATAACGATATGGCCGTGGAGGTCAGAAAAAAGTGGTCCAAAAACTGGTCGTCCGTATTCATGTACCTCAATCAACACTACAACAGGGGATATATCGAAGGCAAGGGAGGCATGGTCAATGCCACTACGGCAACTGCGGAAACCACTTATAAATTCGGAAAGTCACAATCCATCCGGATGGAAGGCCAGCACCAATGGGTGAAAGACAATTTTAAGAATTGGGCCGCAGCAACCGTGGAATATGGACTTGACCAACACTGGTCCTTTTATGTTCACGACAGCTATAATTACGGGCTTGATAAAATCCACTACTATAATCTGGGGGCAAGTTTTTCGAAAAATTCTTCCCGGGTAGCCCTGAGCTATGGAAGACAGCGCGGGGGATTGCTTTGCGTAGGGGGAGTATGCCGTATGGTCACGGAAGCTGCCGGTTTTACTTTATATGTGTCTACTTCTTTTTAGTACGGGAGTAGTGGGCTACCAGATTATAACCAGAAATTTTTTAAAAAGACAGTATTCAGAATTTAACATTTTATACGTTTTGCCCCTTTCCCTGTCAAACTATGAATACAGGGAATATGGACTTATCCCGGTCTTCAGCTAGTGTCCGGATAAGTTCAACAAAATAACAGTTCAACTAATAAATTTTAATTTTATGAAAAACAAGTATGTATTGCTAATGCTGCTACTGGTCTCTGCCTTTTCACTGACCTGTTTGAATTCGTGCAGTAAGGGAGATGATGACGCTCCGGATAATAATGAGAAGACCCCCGACGTGGCGGATGAGGAACTCAAATATGAATATAAAATGCTGGTTGACCAGTTTACAGCTGATTGGTGCCAATATTGCCCTTTAGCACACTATTATATGGACGTCGCAAAAGAGGAGATTGGAGATAAAATAGTCATGTTAACATGGCACGCCGACCCCCTGGCAGAAGCGGCTAAAGAAAAAATGGAGGAGTTGGCTTCTAACCTTGGAGTAGGAGGCTATCCTACTTTGTTTCAAGGGCGTTATAGGGAATTCTCATATCCTACTGTCTTAAGCGATAAAAACTTTGATCCAAAATCTGACAATGATAAATTATCGAAAAACATAGAGAAAGATTTTTTGGATATAATAGAAGAAAGTAGTCCTGTAGGGATCGCCATTTCTTCCTCATTAGAGAAAACAAAAGGCCGTATAGAGATAGAATTTGCCTTTCCCAAGGATATGTCGGGATTGAGTTATGCTGCCTATGTGGTGGAAGATAAAATAATTCGACCTCAGGTAGATGCTACGGAAGGAAGGCTTTTTCCTAACCTGAAATTCGGAGATATAGAGATTATGGCGGATGGGAAAAAGTATGATATGGAGGGATTAGCCGATTTTGAACACAATGATGTAGTTAGGGGAGCTACTGGTACGGTTTCAGTCCCCAAAGAAAACATGAAAGAAGGAAGCTATAAAACTACTTTAGATATAAACTATATTTCCGAGAATATTGAGAATTTAAAAGTAGTGATAGTGGCAACGGATAAAAGAGGCATATCTGTAAATACTCAAATTGCTCCGGGAAATACGAAAGTAGATTTTCAGATCATAAAGTAATATAAGGGGCAAAACGTATAAAATTTTAGTAAATAATCGTTAGCTTCAAAATAGCGATATAAGAGTTTTTTCCTGTTCCTGTCCAACTATGGAAAGACAATACTACAAAAACAGATGAGAAAAAATATTGTGATATACCTTCTGCTCCTGTTTAATGGATTTATGGGGCAGGCACAGCTGGTAATACCCGTAACCTGGCAGGCTAAGGCAGAAAAGCAGGTGAACCGGTAATGATCGATTTTACCGGACATACTTGTGTGAATTGCTGGAAAATGGAAGAGCGGGTATGGAGTGAAGAGAAGATATTGAATATCCTTAAGAACGATGTGGTACTGGTTTCCCTGTATGTCGATGATAAGTGGGAATTGCCTGAAAGTGAATAAAATATATCCGAAGCTACCGAAAAAAATAAGGACTATTGACAACAAATGGAGTGATCCGCAGATCACAAAATATAAGGCTAACGCACAGCCATACTACGCTTTGGTCGACGCCGGGGGCAATGACTTGGTAGGGTCGATAGGATATACCCCGGATGTTTCTCCATTGAAACCCCGAAAACGCCCATAAATACAATCCCTTAAATGGCCCTATCCGGGCTTGTTTGGAAGCAAATATCTACACGGTTCCAAGCTGGTCCTCGTTTGAGCTCCGCGGAAATGAGGACCCATTGTATAATGCGTTTATTACGACACTTCGACTTTGTTAGTACAGGTAAACTCAGTACAGGTGTAACGCACCTTAAAAGGCATTTCCCAACTGAAGTGGAATTTCAACTATAAACTTCATTCAAAAATAAATTGGCGCTCAGAGGTGCTAAAGTAATATTTGAGATTTACAACGAGTTGGGCAACATTAGAGAAATCCAATAAAATTTACAAAATCTCCATTTGAATCGGGAATTAACACTCTGTTCCAGGCTTTTTAAGATCTTGTCGCATAGTTTTTCATAACGCTAAAAAGTTAATGTTTCTGTAATATTTTCGTAATATCTTTCTTCTATAGTCAAAGTAATTTTCTTTCTCTTATTAAAAAAGAAGACAATGAGGAAATTAAATTACCAATTTTACGCATTATTATTATCTTTTATCTTTATGGGTTCCTGTAGCCTGGATCAAATATGGCACGGGGCGGGAAGTGAAGAAACAGGCCCTTTTACAGAAGAAGGAGGAGAAGCGCCTGTAAAGGTGTTGTCCTATAACGTGTATCTGCTTACTGAAGCGATTGCACTGGCCAGTAGCCAAAGTTGGTCACAGGAAGAAAGGGCATCCCGGTTAGGCAAGGCCGGTTTTATTAAAAACTACGATGTTCTGTTATTACAGGAATGCTTTGACAAGCCTGCAACCAAAGCATTACGCGAAGGCCTTTCGGAAACACATCCTTATCTGACACCTGTTTTAGGCATCTCGCAAAATGATTGGGATGACACACACAATTGGAGAGAAAATATTGCTGATGGTCATCTTAATGGCGGTGTGATGATTGCGAGTAAATACCCCATAGCACATATGGAACAGTATCTTTTCTCTGCGAACTGCTTTGTAGAGGGATTAGGGTCTAAAAAAGGTTTGGTATATGCCCGTATAATTAAAGGAGGGAAACCTATACATTTTATTGCAACACATATGCAATCTACGGGCAGTATAGCCTGCCCTGCGGATGTGGAAAGAAAAGTCAGGGAAGCCCAGCTAAAAGAGATCAGATCCTATATTGATGCCCTGGACATACCTGTGGACGAAATGGTGATCATTGGGGGGGATTTCAATATTGTAAAGGATACGGACGAGTATATGACCATGCTACAGACGTTAAATGTTTCGCCGCCCTCATACAAAGGTTTGCCATACACCTGGGATACAAAGACCAATAGCCTGGTTTCCTATACGTATCCTTATCCTGAAAATGAGCAGGAATCTCTGGATTACATCTTTGTGTCTGATGATCATCTTGTGCCGCCGTCATGGCAGAATGTTGTTTTTGATCCCGTCAGCACCACGCTAATGAGTCATAGGAACCTGTTTATGGATGTCAAAAAAGATTATTTCGTCGATTTTTCGGATCATTACCCCGTGGAGGGGAGTTTCTATTCCGATGCATCTACGCCAAAAGCGAGTATGAA
>NZ_JBRKIT010000003.1:0-3456 GCF_052983395.1 Sinomicrobium halophytocola | reverse complement strand
TATGGGGATCAATGATAAGATATTGATAGTCGAAGATGAGTTCATCCTTGCCAATGGCCTGAGGCTCATGCTGAGGGAGGCCGGGTTCGAGGTGTGCGAAATTGCCAGTTCGGTTCCAAGGGCCAGGCAAATCATCCAAAAGGAGAATCCCACCCTGGCCATCCTGGACATCCACCTGGAAGGCAGCCTTTCCGGGATCGATCTGGCCAGGGAACTGAAAACCGCAGGGATCGGGTTCATTTATCTCTCCGCCAATTCCAACAAGACCATCCTGGATGCCGCCAAGATAACGGAACCCTATGGGTTCCTTGTCAAGCCCTACCGCAAGAAAGAACTGCTCATAGCCATTGAGATAGCACAGTACCACCAAAACCAAAAACAGGAACTGTCCAAGACCGATGACACTGCTTCCGGGGGACAAAGACCGGATAGTCCCGGGGACCGCTCCGCCTTTGAGAACATTATCGGACAGAGTCCGCCACTATTGAAGGTCTTTGAACAGATCCGGAGGGTGGCCCCCATGGACACCTCCGTCCTGATTTTGGGGGAAAGCGGCACGGGAAAGGAAAGATTGGCCCATGCCATACACGAGCTCTCCCCCCGAAGGAACGGACCCTTTGTCATTGTAAACTGTGCGACACTGCCCTCCACCCTGATCGAATCCGAGTTGTTCGGCCATGAGAAGGGCACCTTTACCGGTGCCCTGGCACAAAGGATCGGAAAGTTTGAGCAGGCCCATGGCGGGACCATATTTCTTGATGAGATCGGGGAACTGCCTTTGGAAATGCAGCCCAAATTATTGAGAGTGCTCCAGGAAAAACATATGGAACGGCTCGGGGGCAACAAGGAGATCAACGTCGATGTCCGCGTAATTGCGGCCACCAACAAAAACCTGGAACGGGAAATCGGTGAAAACCGTTTTAGAATCGACCTGTATTACAGGCTCAACGTATTTCCCCTCAATGTCCCCCCGTTACGGGAAAGAATAGAAGACCTGCCCTTATTGTTAGACCACTTTATGGCCATATTTACACAAAAATCCGGTAAAAAAATCAAAATAACCGAAGCCGCAATCAAAAGTTTATCCCTTTACAATTGGCCCGGAAACATACGGGAACTACAACACGTGGTGGAAAGAAGTGCCTTGATGGCTTCTGAAGGCATAATTCAGACATTTCTTATACCGGAACACCCTATAGGCGAAGACCACGCATTAACGCCAAACAGCCTACAGTCCCTGGAAGAAGCGGCCAAGACACATATTATCAATGCACTTAAAAAGTGTAATTATAAAATATATGGTCCGGATGGAGCCGCTGAACTTCTGGACATCCCCCCAACCACTTTAACTTCCAAGATGAAAAAACTGGGGATTGACAAGCACAATTTGTAGGGGTTGCCAACAACACATTCTACATACCCCGGTAAATTATCACACTAATTGACTTTTGGGTATTCTGTCATAGGTCCGAACCCTACTCCGGCAATCGCAATTTTTCTCCAAGGAGCATGGATTTAATGCCTAAGCCCAGGAGTTATCTGCAATGCCCGGACCTGAACAGGCCCATTCATTCCCGTATTCCCCAATGGCCTATCGGTCGAAACATTTGATTCACGCAATAATTCCTTTGATTGCAATAACATAGTAGCTGTAATACAAATTTATCTTTATACAGTAGTTATCAGTCAATATTTTAATAAAAATTGAAGAGTTTAAAAATGGAAAATTCTAAATCACAAATTGAGGTGAATAAAGAAATCGTTCGCCAATTTTTCTCCGCTATTGAAAACAAACGATTCATTGAAATTTTTGACAAAATCGTAGCAGAAAATTACAATGACCATTTACCCGGTCAAGCACCTGGGCGTGAAGTTTTAAAACAATACTTCACAGGCTTGCATACTGCATTTGATCGCTTAAAGTTTCCGATATGGTTTATGATAGCCGAAGGAGACAAGGTAGCAGTTTATAATAGTGTACAGGGCATCCATACAGCTGACTATGGTGCTTTTAAAGCCAAAGGAAACGCAGTTGATGTAAAAGCATTTCAATTATATCGTATTGACAATGGACAACTTGCGGAACATTGGGAAGTCGCAGATTTTGCAACATTACTGCAACAAATACAGGCCTGATGCCACTCAAGCCGTTGGTAATCAACAACAACATAGGGAGGTTGATTTGGGAAATTGGTGCAAATAAAGATTCTCCTGTGGGGACAGGGATGGACATCGCCATTTTTGAGAATGGTCAATAAAGTCACTCTATGTGTTTCTTGATCCATAAGTGCACCTTACTTCCGCTAAAGTTTTGCGGAACATCACAAACCAGCCCATTTTACAAGTCTTATACAATAATTTCCTACCTAACTATTTTGAGAATTAATCCTGTAGAACGAAGAGTTCAATAAATAATAGAATTTACGATGAAAAGATTACAAAACAAAGTGGGCATTATTACTGGTACGGCCGGTGGAATATAGGTGCTGCTGTAGCAAAGATCTTTGCACAAGAAGGTGCAAAAGTATTGATCACAGACATTCAGGAAGATAAACTATACGCAGTTGCGGAGGAAATTCTTGTTGCAAATGGAATTGTGGCCTATATGCTGCAAGATGTGGCTACCGAGGAAAGCTGGCAGAAAGTAACAGAGAAAGCAGTAACGCTCTTGTGGCTACAATTGAAAGTGAGGAGGAAGCTCTCGAAACTGGTGGAGTCCTTGCGGGTTGAAGAAATTAAGTTAGCCGCTGAAGTTCAATTTATAAAACAATAATCAATTAATAACTATTTAAATTTTAAGAAAATGAAAAAATCAATTTTAACCTTCGTATTAGCTGTAACGGCACTGTCGGGATTTGCCCAAAAGCCAAGTCCGGACCTATTGAACCCCAACAACCATACCTTGGTAATGATCGACCACGAAGGCCAAATGGCTTTTGCTACCAAGAGTATCGACATGTCCCTACTGCGGGACAATGTAGGGCTTGTCGCCGGTGCCTCGAAAATCTTCAATGTTCCGACTGTTGTCAGCACGGTCGAGGAAAAATCCTTCAGTGGACCGGTCTTCCCCGAGATATTGGAGGCCTATCCCGATGTATCGAAGTACTATGACAGGACCTCGATGAACACCTGGGAAGATGCAGAGGCCCACAGGGCGATCACGGGCAAAGGGAAAAAACGTTTGGTCCTTGCCGGTCTATGGACCAGTGTCTGTGTTGTCGGTCCCGCCCTATCGGCCCTGAGTGACGGCTACGAGGTCTATATCATCACCGATGCCTGTGGGGACATCACCCAGGAGGCACACGACCAATCGGTTACCAGGATGGTCCTGGCAGGTGCAAAGCCGATAACATCCCTGCAGTACCTGTTGGAACTTCAGAGGGACTGGTCCCGTGCCGAGACCTATAAGGCCGTGACCACCTTGGCGCAAAAATACGGCGGATCCTATGGACTGGG
>NZ_JBRKIT010000002.1:0-117608 GCF_052983395.1 Sinomicrobium halophytocola | reverse complement strand
TTTAGAGCACAATTTAGAGGTGTGAAGAATACTGAGTTTTTCCTATTTAGATTATCCAGAATTTTTGCGTAGTCCACAACAAATGGGAATGATCCCTGATGTCTTCTTTTGTCCCTTTTGCCCGGTTGGCATAGGGGTTCCTTAATATCGGATCCCAAATAAAGGTCCCTTTTGCTCGGTTGGCATAGGGGTTCCTTAATATCGGATCCCAAATAAATACTAAAGAAAAAACGCCTAAAATCAAAAAAGTCTGCAAACCCATGATTTGCAGACTTTTAAGTGATTTTGTTTTTTCAAAAAGCGGTCCGGACGGGACTCGAACCCGCGACCCCATGCGTGACAGGCATGTATTCTAACCAACTGAACTACCGGACCTTCCTGTATTGCGGTTGCAAATATACGCTGGTTTTTCAATTTCGCAAATGTTTTCATTAAAAAAAACAGAAGTTATTTCACTCTATCAAATAAACTTTTGTCTTTCAACGAGGTAGGTCTGTAAAATTTTTTCCAAATCTTTTTGAATATCAGCTTCCACATATTTTATGCGGTATTGTGCAGCTTTCAATTTTATTTTATCGGTATAAATTTTCAACGCTTTTTTATACTCTTCCTTCATAGTATCGGCATAAAGATCGATATGTTCGCCGGTTTCAACATCCACAAAACGTTTCGGACGGTTATCGAAATCAAAATTGTACTCACTGGCTTTATCCATCACATGAAAAAGTACTACCTCATGTTTATTGTATTTCAGATGGCGTAATGCATTAAATAACTCTTCATCTCCTGTTTCATTCTGAAACATGTCCGTAAAAAGAAAGATCATGCTTCTGCGATGTATTTTCTCGGCTATCTGGTGCAGGTAGGTATACGTCTTTGTCATCCTTTCCTTTTCTCTGCGTTCTGCGACATCTCCCAGTATCCCCATGAGCATCTGGTAATGCCTGTTACTTCCTTTTTCCGGGGCGTAAAAGTCATAGGCGTCCGAATATATACTCAGGCCCATAGCATCGCGCTGGCGCTTTAATAAATTCATCAGGGAGGCGGCTGCCAATACGGAGAAGCTGATCTTATTCAGATGGGATACCGAAAGGTTTTTTACTTCCGGGTAATACATGGATGACGAATTGTCTATGATAATATGACAACGAAGATTGGTTTCCTCTTCATAGTTTTTGGAGTACAGCTTATCCGTTTTTGCAAAGAGCTTCCAGTCTATATGTCTCGTACTTTCCCCGGGATTGTATATCTTGTGTTCTGCAAATTCCGAAGAAAACCCGTGAAAGGGACTCTTGTGCATGCCACTTATAAATCCCTCCACCACCTGATTGGCCAGCAACCCGAGATTTTTAAAGAGTTGTACGTTATTTAATTCGCCTTGTATATCCACTTGTTTTTGTTTAGATGTAAGATATGAGATTTTAGATACCAGACATTTCAGTCCGAAATTTTAGTGTGAAAACAATTATAAAACTTCGGTAAATTGTCTAAGCTTTACCCTTTGGTCCTGATAGTATAGGTATTTAGTATGTGTTTTTCTGACATACTTTTACCTAAGCGGGCAAACTTCCGGTAAAACCTGATCCGGAATAACCGACAATCCAAAAATAAAAAAGGTTCAGCCTTAAGCCAAACCTTTTTTATTTCTTATGATTCCGGTTTGTTTTTACAATAAAGAATCAAGTGCTTCCGTGTAAGTTGCTTTAGGCGCTACACCTACTTGTCTTCCTACTACTTCACCGTTCTGAAAAACCAATACGGTAGGAATGTTACGCACACCATATTTGGCTGCAAACTCCTGGTTAGCGTCTACATCTACTTTTCCTACAACTACTTTTCCTTCATACTCAGAGCTAACTTCCTCGATGATGGGTCCAACCATTCTACAAGGTCCGCACCACGCGGCCCAGAAGTCTACCATAACGGGTTTATTGCTCTTTAATACTACTTCTTCGAAAGTAGCGTCTGTGATCTCTAATGCCATAATATAAAATTTTTAATTTCCTATCTGGTTTACAGTGCAAATTTAATCAAATATTCTTCCAAATTTCACCCCGGTATATTAGTTTTGATTATGAACGTATTACAAATAATGATAGTATGTTATGTAAATCTATTTGTAACTATCTTTTACCTCACCCGATCGGGAAAATCGGTAATAATGCCATCCACACCCAATTTTCGGATCACAGCAATATCTTTTGGCAAATTTACGGTCCGGGCAAACACTTTAATTCCTCTGTTCTGAACTTCACTTACATTCTCTTCGGTCAGGGTGACGTACTCGGCATCAATGGCTACAGCCCCCAAAAGTCCTGCAGTTTCCACAACCTCCGAAGGATCTTTTTCGGTGATGAAGGCAATCGGCATCTCCTGATTTAATTTTCGCAGTTCTCCAAGTTCATGGCGGTCTGATCCGGAAACCAGAAAATCATCAGCCTGCCATCCTTCCTTTTCTATATAATAGCGTAACACATAATCTACTTTACCTGCCATCCCCGCTCCTCTCAGTTCGATATTTAACCTGCTGCGACGGTCTATGAGTTTCAAGACATCCTGTAAGGTGGGTATCCTGTGATTTCCATCGAGCAAAAGCGATTTTATATCCAGTATATTATATTCTTCGATAGCCCCGGCACCATTGGTCAGTTCATCAACACGTCTGTCATGAAAAACCACCAGTTCCCCGCTTTTTATGCGAAACAGGTCTATGTGTACCATATCCACCTCCAGGTCCAGGGCTTTTTGTACGGATGCCAGGGTATTTTCGGTTTCATACCCTTTAGCACCCCGATGTCCTATAATCAATACACTGTCTCCCGGGGTATCACAACCCAAAAACACCAAAAGGGCGCACAGAAAAAAGAAAGCAAACCGATGCATAAATCATTCTATTTTTTGACGCTTCAAGATACATAAAAATTCCATCATCCTTAAAACAGCGGTAAATCAACTAAGGCAAGTGCATTAAGAACTTAAAATGCTAATTATATGAAATTTTAATATTTCTCTGTATCTCCGCGTTATAGCTATGACACAGAGTTTCACGGAGAAGCACAAAGGGACACAAAAATATCAGGCTCTTCTTATTTTTAGCGTGCTTGCCCATACAGGCCAACAAAAAACCCGCAAACTCTTATAGACGCGGGTTTTGAAATTTATATCCTGTCCGGATCTAGTTTACTGTAAGAAGAATATACTCCCAGGGTTTAAAGTCGTAGGAAGTACCGGCATTTATTTCCATATTCTCCCCACTCATATAATCGGTATAACTCCCTTCGGTCTCTACGGTAAACTGTAACGGTTTGTCAGTAAGGTTGGCAATAAATACCACCTTATCTCCTTCTTTTTCCCTTGTGAAAGCCAGGACTTTTTTATCTTCGGAAGTAGACAGCCTTTTATAGGAAGCTGCCTTCTTACCTCCGTTAACCGCCCGATTTTCATTTTTAAGCTTCCCTAGTTTTTCATATAAAGGATAAAATCTCCCTTTATTCTTCAAAATCGTATCTTTTTCGAAGAAAAGGAGCCTTTTCTCCATATCGTATTCCTGTCCGCTGTATATCAAAGGCATTCCGGGAATGGTGTAACTCATTACTGCAAAAGTCTCTGCGGCATCCCCCATACGTTCGAAAACCGTGCCGTTCCAGGAATTCTCATCATGGTTAGAAGTGAAATTCATAAAAATATCATCCGCTTCCAGCAAGGTATCATTTTTGGCAATGTATTTATCCCAGTCTGCCACATTCTTTTTTCCTTGTGCAATTTCGTTCATAATATGATGTCCTTCCCAGGCATATTGCATATCGAAGGCATTTTCCAGTAATTCGGGTTGTTCTGCTTCGGCAAGCATAAATACGGGTTTTACTTCGCGAAGCCTGGCCGCTGCATCTTCCCAGAAATCCACCGGGACCTGGTGCGCCACATCGCAACGATAGCCATCTATGCCTTCTTTTTCTACCCAATACAGCATATCTTTTATCATTTCCTGCCGCATTTCCTCATTGTCGTAATTGAGGTCGGCCACATCGGTCCAGTCCCAGGATTCCCCGGTTTCGGGATTGACAGGGTCTATGATATTCCCTTCTTTATCCCGGGTGTAGTACTCCGGATGTTCTTTTATCCAAACATGATCCCACCCGGTGTGGTTGGCCACCCAGTCGAGAATAATGTACATATCATTATCGTGGGCGGTTTTCACCAGGTTTCTGAAATCCTCCGGGGTACCAAATTCCGGATTTACCTTCGTATAATCGGTAATCGCGTAATAGCTCCCCAAAGATCCTTTACTCTTTGTAGAGGATATGGGATAGACGGGCATCAACCAGATCACTTTTACCCCGAGTTCTTTCAGCTTCGGGATATCTTCGGCAAATGCATTAAAGCTTCCTTCTTCGGAATACTGCCGGATATTGGCTTCGTAGATCACGGCTGTTTCCAGTACATCATCCGAGATGGGAACCGGCTGTTCTGACCGTGGTTCTTCTTTCTTTTCCTGCTTTTTCGATTCGTTCTTACATGCGATGAGGCCACAGACCGCCACCGTGACAATGAATATCTTTTTCATTCGGATATCGTATTTATAGTGTTGTTTTACTTGATTCGTTATTATTCCAGTTCCAGTACCAACACGGTTTTGGGCTCTAAGGTCATTTCCCCCAGAGATATGGTTTTTCCACCGATCACTTCTTTTCCTTTTGTAAAACTGCCGGTACTTTCCTGAAACCGTTCCGTTTTCAGCGTCCGGGCTTCTTTACTGTTGTTTACCACTACCATTACGGTATCCGTGTCGTTATACCGGAAATATACGTAGACGTTGTTTTCGGGTAGGTAATGTTTTGTCTTTCCATTGTGAATTACCCGGGCATCTTTTCGCCAGCGGAACAATTTTGAGGTAAAATCGAAATACTCTTGTTCTTCTGCGGTACGTCCGGTAGCAGTAAAAGCGTTATGTTCATCTCCTTTCCATCCGCCGGGAAAATCTCTTCGTATATCTCCGTCTCCCTTGTCTTTGTTACCGGCCATTCCTATCTCGCTTCCGTAATACAGTTGTGGAATGCCCCGTACCGTAGCCAGAATAGCCATCGCCATTTTATACTTCTCCGGGTTTCCCTCATATATATGATTGAACCGTTGTGTATCGTGATTTTCCGCAAACACCAGAAGGTTATTTATATCGGGGTATAAAAAATCATTGACAAAATTGCCATGTACCTTTATAATTCCCCGGTCCCACGTAGCTTCGTCCTCATTAAACACCGTTCCGATGGCATCGTGCAGGGTAAAGTCCATAACGCTCGGCAGATTCGAATTAAAGTCCTGCAAAGCCCCTATTTTACTATCTTTCTGCCAATAGGCAATCTGTGCCTGGTCGTGCAACCATACCTCGCCCACAATATTAAAATAAGGATATTCGTCCATGATGGCTTTTGTCCACTGTGCAATAGCTTCCTTATCGTTATATGAATAGGTGTCTACCCTGAAACCGTCCAGCCCGGCATATTCAATCCACCATATAGCATTCTGAACGAGGTAATTGAGCACCAGCGGATTACTCTGATTGAGATCGGGCATAGTGGAGGTAAACCAGCCGTCTACACAATACTTTTTGTCTATCTCGGAAGCATTCGGGTCGTACTGTGTTTCCATCCTGTAATTGGAATTGGCATAACCAGGGAACTGGTGAATCCAATCATAGGTAGGCAGATCTTTTATCATCCAGTGCTCCGCACCCCAGTGATTAGTCACATAATCCATGACCAGCTTCATATCCTTTTTATGAAGTTCATCCGCCAGGCGCCTGTAATCTTCATTGGTTCCATAACGCGGGTCTATGCGATATACATTGCTCTGGGCATAGGTGTGATAGGAATATGCCGGATCGTTATCTTCCAGCAAGGGGGTACTCCACACTGTGGTAGCCCCAAGTTCGCGGATATAATCTATATGATCTATTATTCCCTGTATATCTCCTCCGTGGCGTCCTCCTTGCTTACTGCGATCGGCCTTCTCGGTCATTTCCGGAGATGAATCGTTATCCGGATCTCCGTTGGCAAACCTGTCGGGCATAATGAGATACATCACATCGGAGCTGTCGAAACCTTTCCGCAATGCCGATCCTTCTTCCCTCTTCCTGAACTCGTAGGTGTAGCGCGATACTTCCTTTTTACCGTTCTTTAACCGGAGAACATACTTTCCTTCCGGAACATCCTCTGTATTAATAGTAACAAACAGGTAATTGGGATTTTCCGTTTTGCGGACATTGTTAATGGTTATCCCCTCCATTTCGGGAGTATAACGGGCAATATCCTTTCCGTAGAGCATTAGTTGCAATACATCGCTTTGCATACCGCTCCACCAGAACGGTGGTTCCACTCTTTCCAGGCCCTGGGCGGTAAGAAGGAAAGTGTTCAATAAAACTAATGTATAGAGTATCTTTTTCATGGTTATTCTCTTTCTGATCATTTGTGAGTTTCCTAAACCGCAACCAGGTTACCGGGTTTTACTGTTACCTGTTTTCCGTTTACCATCACGATGAGTGCAGTATCTCCCTCCAGTGTAAATTCGGTTCCGGTAGCTTTTACATTTATCTTCAGTACCTGTCCCCTGAAGTTGATCTTAAAGGAGTAGGCTTCCCATTGCGCAGGTATTTTCGGATTGAAATGCAGTATGTTGTCTTTTACACGCATCCCTCCGAAACCTTCCACTATACTCATCCAGGTCCCGGCCATGGAAGTTATATGGCATCCTTCTTTCACTTCCTTATTATAATCATCCAGGTCGAGACGGGAGGTCCTCAGGTAAAACTCATAAGCCTGTTCCATCCTTCCGAGCAATGCTGCCTGTATGGAATGTACACAGGGGGACAGGGAGGATTCGTGAACGGTAAAAGGCTCGTAAAAATCGAAGTGTTTTTCCAGTTCTTCCCTGGTAAAATGGTCTTCAAAGAAGTAAAACCCCTGTAAAACGTCTGCCTGCTTTATGTAAGGAGAACGCAGGATACGGTCCCAGGACCATTTTTGATTGAGCGGTCTCTGGGAACGATCGAGATCGGATACTTTTATAAGCTCTTTATCCAGGAAACCGTCCTGTTGCAGGTATACGCCGTGTTCCTCAGCATAAGGGAAATACATCGCTCCGGCAACTTCTTCCCATTGCCGGATTTCGGCATCTTTCACCCCTGTTTTTTCCGTGATACGGACATAATCAGGGGCATATTCTGTTTTTACTTTACGTACCTGTTCCGCGGCGTATTCCAGGCACCATTGGGCAATATAGTTGGTATACCAGTTGTTATGAACATTATTTTCATACTCGTTAGGCCCGGTCACACCAAGAATAACATATTTGTTCTTTGCCGTAGAGTACGTCGCTCTCTGTTTCCAGAAACGGGCGATACCTATAAGCACTTCCAATCCTTTTTCGGGGATATAGCTATAATCTCCGGTGAAACGGTAATAATTATATATGGCAAAAGCTATGGCCCCGTTACGGTGAATTTCTTCGAAAGTGATCTCCCATTCATTATGGCATTCTTCCCCGTTCATAGTCACCATCGGGTACAGGGCCGCACCTCCCGTAAAACCGAGCTTCTCCGCATTTTCTATGGCCTTGTCCAATTGGTTATAACGATAAGCCAGGAGATTACGCGCTACCTGCTGGTTTTTGGTAGACATGTAAAAGGGCAGGCAATACGCCTCGGTATCCCAATACGTACTTCCCCCGTATTTTTCCCCGGTAAATCCTTTGGGCCCTATATTCAGGCGCGCATCTTTTCCGAGATACGTCTGGTTTAGCTGAAAAATATTGAAACGTATACCTTGCTGGGCCTTTACATCGCCCTGAATGGTAATATCTGCCATTTCCCATATATCGGCCCAGGCTTTTTTCTGTTCTTCCAAAAGGGTTTCATATCCTTTTTTCACTCCTTTACGGATAACCTCCTGTGCGGCAGTTACCAGCTTGTCTTCATGGTGGTTCGTGGATACCGTATACCCGCCAAGTTTTTGTAGTATCGCTTGCTCTCCTTTGGATACGGCAACTTCGTACGCAAGACATATTCTGTCGTCTCCCGCCTGTGTGGCCAGGGGTTTGGCATGAAGTTCTTCTCCGTTACGGAAGAGGGTGTTATGCATAAAGGTAGCGACCTTAAAGTGTGTTTTGAATGTACGAGCTACTACAAAGGCCTCACGGGCGGAGTGCCTGGTCTCCAGCGGTTCCCAGAACTTTTCGTCCCAGTTGGCATCTTCGTTGGTAATTCCGGCATCCACATAGGGGAGAAATATCACCCTGGCATCCCTGTTCAGCGGTGTCACTTCATATTTTATGACTCCCAGTTCGTCTGTTTCCAGAGAAAGGAATCGCCTGGCATCTACCCGTACCTCTGTTCCATTTTTCAAAACAGCTTCAAACGAACGATGATACCATCCTTCTTTCATGTTGAGTTCCCGGCGAAACTTACGAACCTCAGTGCACCTGGCGAGATCCAGCTTTTCTCCGTTTATCTCTACATCTATCCCTATCCAGTTGGGAGCGTTCAACACTTTCGCAAAATATTCCGGATAGCCGTTTTTCCACCAGCCTACCTTGGTCTTATCCGGATAATATACTCCGGCAATATAACTACCCTGAAAAGCAGGGCCTGAATAATTTTCTTCAAAATTAGCACGTTGTCCCATGGCTCCGTTACCTATGCTGAACAGGCTTTCGGACGACTTTACCCTGTCTTTGTCAAATCCTTCTTCTACGATCGACCATTCATCGGGAATTATATAATCTTGGTTCATTTTCTTCTGTTAAGTTTTATTATAATCTGTATATCTGTGATATGATCCTGGTGAAGGCGCACAGCCGCACGACTTTACCTTGTGCTTTTTGTCAACAGTTGTCCGGCATCGATCCGGGTAAAATCCGGAAAAACCAGATCGGCTTCCTGTAATGTGGCGCTATCTCCGATCCCGATACTGGTCATCCCTGCCATATTAGCGGCTTGTATACCGGCAACGGAGTCTTCAAAAACAACACAATCGGCGGCATTTACATTTATTTGTTGCGCTGCGAGAACAAATACTTCCGGGTCCGGTTTGGCTTTGGAAACATCATTTCCGTCCACCACAGCATCAAACAGGTGCATGATATCCGTTTTTTCCAGAATAAGCCTCGCATTTTTGCTTGCGGACCCAAGGGCGATCTTCCTTCCTTTTTCTCTTAAAAAAAGTAATGTGGAAAGCACTCCCGGGAGTACTTCTTTCTGATCCATACGGGAAACGTACTCCAGATAATCGTCGTTTTTCTGCCGCATCCATACTTGTTTTTCTGCTTCCGTAGCCCGGATATTTCCCAGTTCCAGGATGATTTCCAGGGAACGGGCCCTGCTTACGCCTTTTAACCTTTCGTTGTCTTCAACCGTAAAATCAACCCCGAGTTCTTCCGCAAGTTTTTTCCAAGCCAGAAAATGATATTTGGCCGTGTCTACAATGACCCCGTCCAGGTCAAAAATAAATCCTTCCATGTCGGTATTTCTCTAATTAAAATTATCGTATTGTTTTGTCTTGTGTTTCGTCAACATCATCTACCCTGAAGACCAGAGCAGCAGCCAGCAGAAAAGATATTCCGCTTATTACAATGGCATAAATGGCATTACCTCCGTAGAGATATTTTACCATAGGTCCGCCAATGAGGGCATTGATGATCTGCGGAATAACGATGAAGAAGTTAAATATCCCCATATAGACCCCCATTTTTCTAACAGGTATAGACCCGGCCAGAATAGCATATGGCATAGCCAGTATACTGGCCCAGGCGATCCCTACAGCCAGCATGGAAGCTATCAGCCAGTACTGGTTGGGGGCAAAATAAACGGAAATAAGCCCCAGGCCTCCTACGACAAGAGATATAACATGCGTGGTCTTCCTTCCGAATTTTTTAGCTATTACCGGAAGAAAAAATGCAAACACGGCAGAAACCGCATTGTAGACACCAAACAGTACCCCTACCCAGTCCCCTGCATCCTGATAGGCCCTGCTTTGAGAGTCCTCCAGGGGGAGACCGTAAATATGATGTGCAATGGCCGGGGTAGAAAACACCCACATACCAAACAGGCCAAACCAGGAAAAGAACTGTACCCAGCTAAGCTGCCGCATGGTTTTCGGCATTTTTACAAAGTCGGAAAATATGGTTAACAGTCCTGCTGTTTCCTCCGGTTCCGCCGGGTCTTCCGGTTCCATCAATTCAAGTTCTTCAGGGGTGTATTCTTTTGTGGTAATAACGGTAACCAGGATACTCACCAAAAGGATCAGGGCACCGATAATAAAGGAAACCAGAAGGTTTAACGGAACTTTCCCCAGTACGGCTTCGTTGGAAACGCCTATCCAGTTGGCCAGCACATAGGGCAACCAGGACCCCACTACGGCACCGATACCTATAAGCACGGTTTGTATACTGAACCCGAGAGTCCGCTGATCGGAAGGAAGTTTATCGGCCACGAGTGCCCGAAAAGGTTCCATCGCCACATTAAAAGAGGCATCCATGATCATCAGCATTCCCGCTCCGACCCAAAGGGCAGGCAAAAAAGCTACGAACATGTCTGCTTTGGGCATGAGCACCAAACCTATGGAAGCCAGTATGGCACCAGCTAAAAAGAAAGGTCGTCTACGCCCGAGCCGGGTCCAGGTCCTGTCACTGTAATGCCCTATGATGGGTTGAACAATGAGCCCGGTAAGCGGGGCTACCAGCCAAAACCAGGACAACTCGTGCACATCCGCACCGAATATCTGTAAAATTCTACTGGCATTCGCATTCTGGAGAGCAAAACCCATTTGTATTCCCAGAAAACCGAAACTCATGTTCCAGATCTCCAGAAAACTCAGTTTACGCTTTTTCATTATCGTAATTTTCGTTTATTACTACGATAAGCGCTATGACTTATCAAGACTTTATATCGGGTTGAGAAGTAAAACTATAAGTCCTGACGGGTGTAAATATAAAATATTTTTTACTGGTAAGTCGTTAATTTACAAGTTTTTTCTACTACAACGTTGTAGTACATCCTATTGAAAAATGTTCTGTAAAGACATGAAAATACCTTTATTTACGGGTACTCTCGCGTTCTTTGATGGATGTCGGTATCACCTCGGTTATGTACGATTCATCATCCATATCGTCGTTTTCCAGTCTTTGTATCAGCATTTTTGCCGCCATCCCTCCCATTTCCAGTCCGTGCTGGTCTACGGTAGTAAGGGTCGGAAAAGCGTATTGCGACAAAATTCCGTCCGTGAACCCCATAAAGGAGATATCTTCCGGGATTTTAAATCCTCTTCGCTGCGCTTCCTTCATGGCCGTTACCGCAAACAGTTCGTTAACGGCAAAAACCGCGTCAAATTTTTCGGAATCAAAAAGACCTGCTATCTGTTTTTTACAATTATCTATGTCTTCAATCTTTATTATAAGAGAATCGTCCACCTTTATGCCTGCATCCTGTAAAGCATGGGTATAGCCTTCTGTACGTAGCTTCCCCACACTTACATAATCTACCGTAGTCAGAAGGGCTATCCTGTTGCAACCGCCATTCAACAAATAGTTCACCGCATTCGCAGCGCCTTCCACATCATCGATCACCACTTTATCCCCGGGAATTTCATCCGATACCCGGTCGAACATCACCAGCGGCATGCCCTGGTCGATAACCTCATGTAAATGATGAAAATCTTTTTTAGACTGGGTTTCCTTGGAGAGAGACAGGATAAAACCGTCAATACTTCCATTGGCCAGGGTTTCCATATTGATCACTTCCTTATCAAAAGATTCGTCAGAAAGGCACACTATAACATTATAGCCCGCCTTGTTCGCTTCCCTTTCAATACCGCTGATAACCGTGGTAAAAAAATGGTGTACGATCTCCGGAATGATAACCCCTATGTTTTTGGTCTTCCTGTTCTTAAGGCTAACTGCTATATTGTTAGGCCTGTAATTGAGTAATTTTGCGAATGCCTGTACCTTTTGTCTTGTGTCCAGGCTAATTTCCTTACTGTCCCGCAAGGCTTTGGATACTGTAGAAACAGATACATCCAGTTCGCGGGCAATTTGTTTTATAGTTACTTTCTTTTTCATTTTTAATTCAGGTGAAACGGATAACCGCAAAGTGTAAAGGCACCTATGTCTCTTTTTGTTCTGTTACCCGGTTATGCAGAAGGACAATCTATGTTCTTTGGTTCTTTTCAGCACATTTTCTATGCTGCATATAAATCCTTCTTCACAAAGATACCCCTTCTTTTCTAATAGTCAGGGCTACATTAAAAAAACGAAAATCCACGGTAAAAAAGGGTCATAATATTTCAACCAACATCACCCGGGAGCGTCTTTTTTTAAATATCCTCTAATTTTATATACCTCATATTCAAAATACTTCAATTTTAACACGAAAAAACTGCATAAAAACCTGATTTTACCAAAAGTTTTTCACACGAAAACGTTGTAATAACTTTTCACTCATTTACTTAACACAAAATTTACATAGTTTTAGCTCCGAGAAGTAAAATTATAAGCCTGATTTTTAATTAAATCAACAAAAAAATGGCATGAAAAATACGCAGTGTGTATTTCATGTATGCTTTAAAATCAAATCTATCTACAGCATGAAAACATTTTATATTTCCACCTTGCTGTTGTTTCTCTTATGTATTCCTTTCGGAGCGCATGCGCAAACGGCAGTAAGTGGCACCGTAACCGACAATTCCGGTCCGTTACCCGGTGTAAACGTAGTTGTAAAAGGTACAACTGTGGGAACCACCACCGATTTTGACGGTAATTATAGTATAGATGCCTCTTCAGGCGACATACTTGTCTTTTCTTATATCGGCTACCGGACCCTGGAGAAGACTGTTTCCGGGACTACTCTGGATATAGTACTGGAGGAAGACACCCAGCAACTCGACGAAGTGGTGCTTATCGGATACGGGCAGGTTAAAAAGAAAGATGCCACCGGATCTGTCACTACCGTAAAAAGTGATGACTTCAACAATGGTATGGTAGTATCTCCCGATCAGCTGATCGCCGGAAAAACCGCGGGAGTGCAGATTACTACCAGTGGCGGGGAGCCCGGGGCGGGGGCCAACATCCGCATCCGGGGAGGGGCTTCCCTCAACGCAAGCAACGACCCCCTGATCGTAATTGACGGGGTTCCGGTAGACAAAGAAGGTGTTGCCGGAATAAGTAACCCGCTCAACATTGTAAATCCCAACGACATTGAGAGCTTTACCGTACTCAAAGATGCTTCTGCTGCCGCTATCTACGGTTCCAGGGCTTCCAACGGGGTCATCATCATTACTACCAAAAAAGGAAGCAGTGGCGAACTGCAGTTCAACTACAACGCCAAAACTTCTGTGAGCACTGTAACCCGCACCGTCGATGCTTTTTCCGCAAATGCCTTCCGTGATCTCGTACAAACCTACGGCTCGGATGCACAACAGGCTTTGTTGGGAGAGAGCAATACCAACTGGCAGGATATCATTTTCAGGGATGCCATCAGCTTTGACCAGAATTTCAGCGTCAAGGGACAATTATTCGGCGACACCCCATTCCGCGCTTCCGTGGGATATACGGAACAGGATGGTATATTAATGACTTCTTCGCTCGAACGATGGACAGGTTCCTTCGGGGTTACACCGCGATTTTTTGACAATCACCTGAAAGTGGATATCAACGTAAAAGGTATTATGAGCGAAAGCCGCTTCGGGGATACGGGGGCTATAGGCAGCGCCATATTGATGAACCCTACCAACCCGGTTTATGACAGCAGCATGCCCTTTGGAGGATATTATGAAGAGTTCACCAACGGCAATGTAGAAACCCTGGCCCCGCGAAACCCTCTTGCCCTTCTGAAGCAAAGGGATAATACCGGGGATGTAAAACGAAGTGTGGGAAATATAGAACTGGATTATAAATTCCACTTTCTTCCTGAGCTTCGCGCCAATTTAAACCTGGGGTATGATGTTTCTACCGGAGAACGGAATGACAGGGTCTTTGAGGAATCTGCCAATTATTACCGGAACGGTACCGGCTACGGCCACCTGGAAACCGAATCTCAGAACAAGAGGAACCTCCTGATGGATTTTTACCTGAACTATTCCAAATCATTTGAGGATAGATTTATTACCAACCTGGATATCACGGCAGGACACTCCTACCAATCCTTTACCAATAACGGGTACAAGAACAACCATGATTATATCAATGACCAGGTTATTGTTACCCGGTATTATAACCCTGTTGTGATCGCTTCTTTTTTCGGAAGGGCTAACGTTTCCATAAAAAACAAATACCTCTTTACAGCCACCCTTCGAAGGGACGGATCTTCACGGTTCGACCCGGACGTTCGCTGGGGTAATTTCCCTTCGGCGGCATTTGCATGGAATATATATGACGAACCGTGGCTGGAAAATTCCAATACCCTCAGCAATCTTAAACTCCGCATGGGATGGGGTATTACCGGGCAACAAGACCTCCCGGGAAGATATTTCCCGTACTTGTCCGTATACCTGGCCGGGACACCGCAGGTACAGTATCCTTTCGGTGATAACTATTACACAACTTATCGTCCCAACCCATATAGTACAAGCCTCACCTGGGAAGAGACGACCACTTATAACGCCGGACTCGATTACGGTTTCCTTGACAACCGCATTACAGGAGCTGTAGACGTGTATTACAGGAAAACCAAAGACCTGCTCAGTGAGGTATCCACTCCTGCAGGAAGTAACCTTTCCAATGTTTTTGTAGATAACGTAGGGACTATGGAAAATAAAGGTGTGGAATTCGAAATTAATGCTACCCCCATTCAGACGGATAACTTCAGCTGGAACCTGGGCGCTAACTTTACCTGGAACAGTTCGGAAGTAACCGGGCTCAATGCCGACACCGGCTTTATCTCCGTACAGGACAGGAATATCTCCGGGGGTACCGGTCTCTTTAACCAGGTACACGCCATCGGGGAAACACCATATAGTTTTTACATATACGAACAGGTATATGACGAAAACGGAAAGCCTGTGGAAAACGTATTCGTTGACCGCAACGGTGACGGAGTAGTGGATGACAACGACCGTTATATTCACAAATCTGCCCTGCCCGATGTTTACTACGGCTTTACCTCGCAGTTCCGGTACAAAAAATGGGATTTGAACATGGTGTTCCGCGGACAGGCCGGAAATTACGTGTATAACAACATAGATTCCAACGTAGGTATCCGAAACGGGGTGTTTACAAGTTCTACCTTCCTTACCAACATTGTGGACAACTACAACGAAACCGGCTTTGTTCAGGCAACGGACCAGGTAAGGCTTTCCGACTACTACATTCAGAATGCATCTTTCCTGAGACTGGACAACATCACCCTGGGCTATAATGCCGGGAAATTCCTCGGAAACAGTCTGTCCGCAAGGATTTACGGTTCCGTACAGAACGTATTTACCGTTACCGGGTATGACGGACTCGATCCGGAAGTACAGAACGGAAACGATTACAACATATATCCCCGTCCGAGGACATTCCTCCTGGGATTGAGCCTGGACTTTTAAGTCAACAATCTCGGGGCGAATCCGCTAGGCATAAATCGGAAAATCCCGAAAAAAAATTTCGGCGCAAGCGTCAGAGCATTTTAAATCTCACTTAGTGAGTAAATCCTAAGATATTCGACATGAAAAAAATAAAGTTTAAATATATATACGCAGGTATACTGGGACTCATGACAGTCCTGATAACTTCCTGTACCGGCGACCTGGACACAGATCCGCGGGTCGAGCAAACCAAAGACAACATTCTGGACGAAGACCCGGATGCTTACAAGGGAATGCTCGCCAAGATATACAGTGCCTTTATACTCACGGGCCAGGAAACTTCCGGACAGACCGATGTGGTAGCTCCCGATGCCGGGGCTTCCTCCTACATCCGAAACTACTGGAACTTCCAGGAACTCACCACAGATGAGGCCCTGAATCGTTGGGGAGATGGCGGACTGGATGCACTGAACCGGCTGAACTGGACTGCCGGGAACAACTTTGTACGTATCCTTTACGACCGTATTTACCTGGAAATAGCCATGGCCAACAATTTCCTGAGAGAAACCGACGGTTTGGAAGACACGGAGATACAGGACTTCAGAAACGAGGCCCGTTTTTTACGAGCCCTGGCCTACTGGCATGCCATAGACATGTTCGGTAACGTACCTTTTGTAACGGAAAACGATCCCGTAGGTAACTTCGAGCCGCCGAGGTACACCCGCGAAGAGTTGTTCGGCTATGTGGAAAGCGAACTCCTGGAGATCATTCCTTTGATGAAAGAACCGCGATCTAACGAATATGCAAGGGCTGACAGGGTTTCCGGATGGATGTTGCTGGCCAAACTCTACCTGAACGCAGAAGTATATATTGGAGAGCCCAAATACAGCGAAGCCCTGACCTATCTGGATAAAATAGTTAATGAAGGTGGTTATACGCTGGAACCGGAATATCAGAACCTGTTCCTTGCGGACAATGATAATTCCGGGGAGATCATCCTGCCCCTGGCTTCGGACGGATTGCGCAGCCAGTCTTACGGAGGTACTACCTACATCATCCACGCCGGGATAAGCAATTCCACGATGGACCCTTCCGATTACGGAGTTAACGGGGGCTGGGAAGGAAACCGCACTACTTCATCTTTTGCAGACCTTTTCGGCAACCTGGACACCAACAGTGATCAACGGGCACTGTTCCACACCGAAGGGCATATTAAGGAGAATACCGATTATACGGCGTTTAACAACGGTTATGCCATTGCCAAATACAAAAATATCACTTCTACGGGCGATATCGGGTCCGATACAAGCGGGGAATTCGTAGATACGGATTATCCTTTGTTCCGTCTCGCGGATGCCTACCTTATGTATGCGGAAGCCGCGGTACGTACGGGCGGGGATATGGCCACCGCAACAAATTTGGTAAACCGCCTGAGAGAACGTGCCTATGGTGATACTTCCGGAAATATCAGCTCTTCACAACTCACCCTTGATTTTATACTGGATGAAAGAGGGAGAGAACTGTACTGGGAAGGACACCGCAGGACCGATCTCATACGTTTCGGAAGGTTTACGGGCAGTAATTATGTATGGCCATGGAAAGGCGGCAGCCTGAACGGTTCCGGCGTTGAGTCGTTCCGTACGTTGCTCCCCATTCCGCTGACCGACCTGAGCGTAAATTCCAACCTGGTTCAAAATCCGGGATATTAATGTATACCGGAATAAGGGTATGCGAATCTCCTTTGCATACCCAAAATCTCCGGACATAACAACACCTTAAACGCTAACCTAAAAGGATAAAAAATGAAAACACCGAATTTCATAACCACACTGGTTCTTACGGCCGGATTATTCTGGTCCTGCTCGGACGATGATAACACTCCGGTGATTATCCCTTCCGATGAACCGGCCATTATCGCTCCCACATCTGGAAGCAGTTATATACTTACGGCGGATAATGCCACTGAACAAGCAGATCGCTTTGTCTGGAACAAAGCTAACTTTAATGTGCCTACACAAATAAACTACACCCTACAAGCGGATATCCCGGGTAATGACTTTCAATCTCCCGAAACGCTTGGGGAAACCACTGCTACACAACTCAGTGTCAGCATAGAGCATCTCAACACCACTGCCCTGGCCCTCGGTTTGATACCGGAAGAAGCTTCGGAAATGGAAGTCCGGGTCGTAGCATCGGTAAGTGATGATTTTGACATGCTGATTTCCCCGGTTATACATATTAGTGTTACCCCTTACGGTTCTGGTAATACCGGTCCGTCTTTCCTGTGGGTCCCGGGAGGATATCAATCCGCCGGAAATTACGGGCAGGACTGGACCCCGGCCGAAGCTCCTCAACTCCGGTCACTTTCCTCTTCCGATACGGAATACGAAGGATATATCTATTTTGCCAATACATCGGAATATAAATTTACGGCAGCACCGGAATGGGGCAACGGAGAATACGGAGACGGCGGATCGGGCATCTTGTTGCTAAACGACGGCCCCAATTTATCTGCCCCGGCAGGTTATTACCTGGTTCAGGTAGATACGGAGAAACTTACTTACAGTCTGCTGGATACCAACTGGGGTGTCATCGGGGATGCCATTCCCGGAACCGGATGGGACAGCGATGTGGATATGACGTATGATGTAGCAAAGAAAACCTGGACTATCGAACTGGACCTGCAACCCGGAGAACTGAAATTCCGGGCCAATGATGACTGGGACCTGGATTACGGAGATGACGAAGGCGACGGTATCCTTGAAAAAGCGGGAACTAACATGAAAATAGATGCAGGCGGAAGTTACACCCTGGTTCTCAATTTAAGCAATCCGGGAGAATATACATACACAATTACCGCGAAATAAACCTTCGTATCCCTGTTAAATTAATGATATGAACGGAATGCGGATACAAACAAATCCCATTCCGTTTTTTTATAACCCACCAAACCAAAATGATGAAAACACCACACACTTTTCCGAAAAAGATATTTGTCTTTCCTTTTTTTGCCCTTATCCTCCTCGCATGCAGCAGCGATAACAATAATTATACTGTAGATCCACCGGAGACTATTCCCGAAAAATCCGATCTGAGCCAATACGACAATGGCCAACGGGTAATGATGCAGGCATTTTACTGGGATACGGAACCGCGGTTCGAATGGTGGAATATACTGTCTGAAAAAGTAGAGGACTGGGCTGCAACGGGCATAGACCGGATATGGATTCCCGTAGCCACTAAAGGGCAATCGGGTGAATATTCCATGGGTTATGACCCTTCGGATTATTTTGATTTTGGTGAATTTAATCAACATGGCACCATCCCTACCCGTTTCGGCACCAGGAAACAGCTGGAGAACCTCATACAAAAGGCCCATGATAACGGACTGGAAGTAATCGCCGATATCGTACTTAATCACAATTCCGGTGGCGGGGAAGAATTTAATCTGTACCGGGATAAAAGCACATACACGCTTTTTGATTCCATAAATGGTAACGCTTCCGGAAAATTTAACCGGAACCGCGAAGATTTTCATCCCAACAGCGTACATGAACATGACGAAGAAGCCCTTTTCTTTGAGGAACAGGACCTTTGTCATCATCAGCTCAGGGTACAGGAATGGCTTTGGAAAGGAGAGAACTCTGTTGCGCGATACTACAAAAGTACTATGAAATTTGACGGTTGGCGCTTCGATTATGTAAAAGGTTTCGGCGCGTGGGTGGTAAAAGCCTGGAATGACGAGGTCGGCGGTTTTTCCGTAGGAGAGTATTGGGACGGCCATGCACCTAATCTTGTGGAATGGGTGGAAGCCTCCGGCTCAACTGCATTTGATTTTGCTTGTTTCTATAAGCTAGACGAAGCCCTCGACCGAAATAATGACCTCACTATACTGGATGGAGATATGCTTCGGAAGACCCACCCGGAGAAGGCTGTTACTTTTGTAGCCAATCACGATACGGAAAAAGACGAAAATCCGGAAAATAACATCAGTGCTACCAACAAAATGCTGGCGTATGCCTATATTCTTACCCACGATGGTTACCCTACCATTTTTTACGGGGATTACGAGAACAACAACTACAAATCCAGATTAAAAGACCTGATCCGCATCCACAATAGTATTGCCTCAGGCGATACGGAAATACTGCATCAAAGTGAGGAAGAATATATCATGAAAAGAAATGGTAGCGATGATAATCCGGGACTTATACTCTACATGAACATTGGCACCGGTAACCGGCAAAGAACGGTCTTATCCGACTGGAAAGAGAAAACACTCGTGGATTATTCCGGCAATACCAGTGCATGGCTGATTACCGATAGCGAAGGACAGGTAACCATAGAAGCCCCTGCCAGGGGTTTTGCTATATGGTCGGTTTCCGGAGAGTGATTTCTCTAAAGTTTTGACACATATTCCTGTAAAACAAAATAATAGTCTTTTTCTTTTCTTTTTGACATAAATATAGTACCCACCTACCTGATTATTTCATTTTTAACGAAAATTCCACTCTCGTCCCAAAATCAAATTTTTAGGGAAAATTAATTTATAAGTATATTTTTTACACACATAATCAAATAAACATTTTATTAATTGAGTATATGTTAAAATACTCAAAGTTATCAACACTACAACGTTTTCGTACAGCAACGCTATGGCAGTATTAAAAATTTCACATAAATTTAACTTTATAATGATTTTTCACGTTGCCAAAACACATCAAAATTACTATTTATGAAAATTAACTTCATTAAAAATCTGGCCCTGGTTTTTACCATATTCACATATGGTAGTGTTCAGGCACAGATAACCGTATCCGGAACAGTCTCGGATGCCATGGGGCCTTTGCCGGGCGCTAACATCCTGGTAAAGGGTACGACCAACGGAACTCAATCGGACTTTGACGGAAATTATTCCCTGGACAATGTGGGGGAAGAGGATATCCTGGTTGTTAGTTACGTAGGATTCAAAACCCAGGAAATCCCTGTAAACGGGCGATCAACGATAAATATAACCATGTCCGAAGATGCCCAGGCACTGGATGAAGTGGTTATTATAGGTTATGGCGAAACAACGAGAAGAGACGCTACCGGATCTGTGGTCTCCGTAAAAGCCGAAGATTTCAACAAAGGGGTTATTGCCGCACCGGAAGAACTGATACAAGGTAAAAGTGCAGGGGTACAGATCACTTCCTCCAGTGGTGAGCCCGGGGCAGGGATCAATATCCGTATCCGGGGTACGTCTTCCGTAAGGAGCAATAATAATCCGTTATTTGTGGTAGACGGTATTCCGCTTTCCGGCGATAATACTTCCTCCGGAGGTGCGGATATAGGACGCGGGGCTTCGTCTTCCAAAAATCCGTTGAATTTTATTAACCCCAACGATATTGCCAGTATTGATGTACTTAAAGATGCCTCCGCAACAGCCATTTACGGTTCCAGGGGAGCTAATGGAGTGGTTATTATTACCACCAAAAGCGGAAAAGGCCAGGAAGGCACCCTGGAATATTCGACTACGACCAGTGTCTCTTCTCCCGCCAACACCTACGATTTGTTGAACAGGGAACAGTTCCTTCAGGGTATAGATAAATACGGAGGAATTGTAAGTGAACAGGATAAAGGAGCAAACACCGACTGGCAGGACGAAATATCCCGTACGTCATTTTCACATACGCACAACCTCTCCTACTCCAACGGCTATGACACCGGTAATTACAGGCTGTCGCTGAGCTATTCCGATCAGGAAGGAATTATAAAAAACTCCTCTATGGAGCGTCTTAACGGAAGGCTCAATCTGAATCAACGTCTCTTCAATGATAAGTTGAAGCTTGGGGCACAGATCACCTTTTCCCGGGTAAATGACGAGGCTCCCCTCATTACCGACAATGCAGGTTTTGAAGGAGACCTTCTGGGTGCTACTTATGCTGCCAACCCTACCTGGCCTGCCGATCCCGAATACCAGTTCTCCACCTCCACACTCAACCCTTTGGCACTGCTGGAATATTATCAGGACAACACACATACGAACAGGAGCCTCATCAATCTCTCTGCCCAATATGATTTCACCGATGAATTCAATGTCAAGGTCAATACCGGTTTTGACAATTCATCTTCCAAAAGGGAAGGCGCACTTTCTCCCTTATTGTTTATGGGAGGAGTATTCGAAAACGGACGGGCTTTTATCTCGGAAGTGGATAACAGTAGTCAATTGCTTGAGGTATTGTTCAATTATCGCAAGGAATTCCAAAATTCCAAATTTTCCGCGATGCTGGGATATTCCTACCAGGAATTTAAGAACGAAGGCAGAAATTACCAGGGATGGGGATTCTCAGGCACTAATATGGATGGCATGATCGGGGACCTTAAGGCAACGGACAGGAGCATAAGAAACTCCATTGCCGGATCATATCAGCAATATGGCTATGGCACAACGGAAGCTTTTGTGAATCGTTTATTCCCGGAAGATGTTACGGAAGAAATTACCGTCTCCGGTGTTCCTATCAGGGCAGCGATCTCGGACTGGTTCGACTATACCGATGAGTTACAATCATTCTTCGGCCGGTTAAATTATACACTCAAAGACCGCTACCTGTTTACAGCTACACTCCGGGCAGACGGTTCCTCCCGTTTCGGAGGTAACAACAAATACGGGTACTTCCCTTCCGGGGCCTTTGCCTGGATATTGTCTGATGAAGAATTTATCCCCGATGTTTTTTACAATCTGAAATTGCGACTTGGCTACGGGGTTACCGGAAACCAGGAAATACCACATAACCGTTACCAGACCAGGCAACGATATGCCGGGCTCGGCATCAATGCCAATAGTGGCGAAGTACAGCGAGTTGGCCTAGACAATGTAGCCTTCGCTAATCCCGATCTGAAATGGGAACAAACCCAACAGTTTAATGTCGGTCTGGACTTTGGTTTTCTGGACAATCGTTTGAGCGGATCTGTTGATCTTTATCGAAAAAACACTACAGACCTGTTGATGCAGATCATGTCTGCACAACCTGCTCCGCAGGAATTTGTCTACCGCAACCTCGACGCCGATGTCATAAACAAAGGTTTTGAAATTACACTGAACTACGGCATCATAGAAACCGAAAGTTTTACGTGGGATTTAGGCACTAACCTGTCTTATAACGACAATATGGTAAAAAACTTTGACGGGACCGTAGATACGGGAGGTATAAACGGTCAGGGCCTTACCGGGGCATTTGCCCAGCGTATACAGGATGGCCAGCCCTTGTTCTCCTATTTTCTAAGGGAATTTGCCGGATATAACGAAAACGGTTTGGCTGTATATGAAGGCGGAGACCTCCAGAAATTCGTCGGCAAAAGCGCCCTGCCTAAATACAACCTCGGTATATCAACCAGCTTTAACTATAAAAACTGGGACCTGTCCGCTTTCTTTGCCGGTCAGTTCGGTCACTATATCTACAATAACACTCGAAATGCATTTTTTACTGCGGGAGCTATCGGAAACGGAAGAAATGTCACCCATGATGTACTGAGCAGTGAAGAATCCAATCTCAATGCTGCCGATGTATCTACCCGGTTCCTGGAAAAAGGAGATTTTCTCCGGTTACAGAATATTACCATAGGACATAATTTCAAGTTTGCCGAAGATTCGAATGTGTTCAAATCTTTCCGGGTATATGCCAATGCCCAGAACTTGTTTGTTATCACTGATTATTCCGGACTGGACCCTGAAGTCAATGTGAACAAGGAACTGGATGGTGTCCCTTCACTTGGAATAGACTATACCTCTTATCCAAGGCCGAGGACATTCACTTTAGGGCTAAACGTAACATTCTAAAAAAGCTGTCATGAAAAATATAAGCAGAAACATTCTCACTATAAGCTGTATAATCCTCGCTTTTTCCTGTACCGACCTCGAAGTTGACGAAAAAGATTCCATAGTTATCCCCGACACCGGTGAAGGCTTCGGAGGAGTAAACCCGGAACAAACATTGAATTCCGCATACGTTGATATCCGTAATACCTTTAACACACAGGAAGCTTTATATGGCCTATCCGAAGTTTCCACAGACGAGGTCCTCGTCCCGACAAGAGGTACCGACTGGGGTGATAACGGGGTATGGAGACTTCTCCATGAACATACATGGGACCCCACTCACCGTGATATATTAAATACGTGGAACAGGCTTAACTCCAATATTTATCGGATCAATCAACTGTTGGCCCCACAATCCGAGGCCAGTGCACAACAGGCGGCGGAAGGTAAATTCCTCCGGGCTTTCAGCATGTTCCATGTTATGGATCTCTATGGCCAGGTACCTTTTCGTGAAGCAGACGAAGGCGTGGATGTGAATCCGAGGGTATTTACGGCAAGCGAAGCTTTTGACTTTATTATCAACGATCTCAATGAAGCACTTCCCGATCTCCCTGCCCTCGCTCCCGGTGCAGGGACCATAAAAGCCTCCAAAGCATCAGTTCATTTCCTTCTGGCCAAATTATATCTGAACAAGCATATCTATAAAGGTACCGAAAGCCCCGATCCGGCGGATATGACCAGGGTAATAGAAGAGGTCGATGCCATAGCTGCAGATGGTTTTGAATTACAGGAAGGTTTTTTCGATATCTTTAAAAATGACCCTGATAATGAGACGATATGGTATACAGACGCTTCGGTAGCTACCAGGATGTGGCCCGGTCTGCATTACCACCAGGTCGTACCCGACTATACTTCGGGCGGATGGAATGGTTTTTCCACGCTTTCAGGGCTTTTTGATCTTTTTGAAGGTCCGCCCGATACCAACGCAGAAGGTTCCGGACAGGAAGAACGAAGAGGATATGTGCCTTCTCAAGGCATAGGATATGGTTTTCTTGTAGGACAGCAATATGCAGCAGATGGAACTCCCCTGAACGACCGGGCAGGAAATCCGTTGGTCTTTACCAGAGATTTCCCGGCATTGGTGGGTAATAATGAAAGAACAGGAATAAGAATCCTCAAATACCATCCTGATAACGGTGGTGAAGCCACCGGCATGATCATCTTCCGGTATGCCGATGCTCATTTAATGAAAGCCGAGGCCATACTCAGGGGCGGATCGTCCGGTGAAAATGCCACGGCACTGATTAATGAGCTCAGGACTATAAGAGGGGCATCCGCATTCAGTTCCGCGGACCTGCCGCAATTACTGGATGAAAGAGCAAGAGAACTCTATACAGAAGGCTGGAGGAGAAATGATATGATCCGCTTCGGCGTATTTACCGACACCTGGGAGTTTAAGGAAAACACCGAAGAATTCCGTGTTCTCTACCCCATCCCCGCCACCGCACTGGTATCTAATCCGAACCTTGTCCAAAATACCGGGTATTAATTTCGGGAAGTATTGTTTTACCACTGATTTATTTTGAATTGAAAAAGAGATTGCCATAAGAGCAGTCTCTTTTTGTTTCATACCATTCTTGTTTTATTTTATTATTTTTATGGCAAAACCCCTGAATGAAAAAGAAAATAAAAGCAGCGCTCCTCTTGGTTGTAGTATGGTCACTCCCCTATATTTCCAGGGCACAGGACAAGCAAACAACCCTTCTCGAAGAGGTCATTGTCAGTTCGGATTCCCTTTCTGCCATACAACAGGACAGTTCCCTGATCGTTCCGGTCCCGGTTACTACCCGTCAGCAACTGGAACAGTACGGGCCTATGGACATAACGTGGGCTATAAACCAGATCCCCGGGGTTTACATGCTTTCAGGAGGGATGAATGTAAATCGTATAACCATAAGGGGGGTTGGCGCCAGAACACCTTACGGCAGCAATAAAGTAAGGGCTTACCTGGACGATATTCCCATTACCAACGGTATAGGAGAAACTTCCATAGAAGTATTCGACCCCGAAAGCATAAGCCAGGTTCAAGTTATCCAGGGGCCGAAAGCCGTTACTTACGGTACTAATCTCGGCGGGGCACTTCTGATCCGATCCATGATCCCCTCAAAATCATACGTCCGGAACAGTTTTACCTTCGGCTCATATCAATTACTGAAAAACACCACCAATGCCGTCTATGCCGGAGAAAAACTGTCGGTCAACCTGAATTACGAACACCTGGAAACCGACGGATACCGGGAAAACAGCGCTTATCGCCGTAATGCAGTGTTATTGAATACCTCTTATCGGTTTAACGACAACAATTCACTTACTATCCTCTTTAATCAAATAGATTACAATGCCTACATTCCCAGCTCTATAAGTAAGACTACCCTGGAAGAAGATCCGGAGCAAGCCGCCTCGAACTGGCTTGAAGCCAAAGGTTACAAAAACAGTAAGTCTACCCTCGCCGGATTGAGTTACACACACCGTTTCAACCCCGGTCTGCAAAACACCACCAGTGTTTTTTACACTTATCTGGACCACTATGAGCCCCGTCCGTTCGATATCCTCGCCGGTTTTACGAATGGTTACGGGATACGAAGCATATTCCGGCAGGACTTTTCTTTCGGGGAGGAAAAAGCGACAGTACGTCTCGGCACTGAAATGTACAAAGATGTCTATAACTGGCAGACCATAGAAAACCTGTATCAGGAAAATAACGGGCAGGGAACCCTTGCAGGGAAACAGCTAAGTGACAATAAAGAATACCGGAACCAGCTAAATATCTTCTCTTCCCTTACGCTCCCCCTGGCCAGGGACCTGACGGCACAACTGGGGTTAAATGCCAATTTCACTTCCTATAACTTCCTGGATTATTACAACCCCGGAGAGGAAAACACCAGCGCCTCCCGCCGTTTCGATCCCATCCTGGCCCCTTCGCTAAATGTAGATTACCGCTATAATGCACATACCCGTTTTTATGCTAATATAAGCCGTGGATTTTCTTTCCCAAGCACAGAGGAAACCCTTACCCCGGAAGGTGTCATAAACCCGGAACTGGGTCCTGAAAGAGGAATGCACTACGAAGCCGGAGTAAAACTGAAGTTACTGAAAAATCGTCTTCACCTGTCGGCAGCAGCATATATTATGAACATTAAAGACCTTTTGGTGGCGCAGCGTGTGGGAGAAGATCAATATATCGGGCAAAATGCGGGGAAAACCGAGCATAAGGGTATAGAGATCACTGCAGAATACCATCTCCCCATTACCCGTAACCTGGCACTTATTCCGTTTATAAACACTTCCGTGAACGATCATCGTTTTATCCATTTTATCGACGGGGAAAATAATTATTCCGGTAATAATCTTACCGGGGTACCGGACAACAAGACGAATGCCGGAATACGGATCGTACATCAAAGCGGGCTGTTTTTTTATGTCAACTACCAATACGTCGGGGAGATCCCCCTTACCGATGCCAATTCCCTCTATACGGATCCGTACGGGGTTGCCAACGCAAAAGCCGGGTATAGAAAAGAGATTCTGGAAAAATTCATCCTGGAAATCTCCGGCGGCATCAATAACATTGCCGACAGAAATTATGCACAGTCCGTACTGATCAATGCCGTGGGGTTCGGAAATTCCGAGCCGCGTTTCTACTATCCCGGCCTTCCGCAAAATTTCTACGGAGGAATTCAATTGCGCTACATGTTATAAAAAATTATAGGTTTCAGATTAACAAGTTACAAAGTTACATGTAAGTTATGGGCTTAAGTCAAGCTGTGACCTTAAGCACTTGCCTCATACCTAATAGTTACAAAACGAGAGAAATTACTTATTTTTGTTTAGTATCCGAGACGCTCAAAGAAAATAATCAACGGAAAAACAGTCCGGAAAAGGCTGTTTTCTGAAAAACGAGAAAAATATGAAAATTATTTTAAGAGTATTGCTGACTGCCCTGGCCGTGGTGATCCTGGCGCAAATACTTCCCGGGGTTAGTGTAGACAGTTATCTCACTGCTATCCTTGTTGCCGTTGTATTGGCGCTGCTGAACCTTATTGTAAAACCGGTGCTCATCATCCTTACCCTACCTATTACTATAATTACACTGGGGTTGTTCCTGCTCATAATCAATGCAGTGGTCATTTTGATCACCGACAGTCTGGTAGGTGGATTTCACGTAACCAATATCTGGTGGGCATTGTTGTTCAGTCTCCTATTGTCGTTCCTGCAATCTGTACTGCATTCTTTTCTAAAAGAAAACACGGACGAAACCAGGTAAACAATTCCGGGTAAAAGATTCTTAAGAAACTGTTTTAAGCTTTATCCCTCGGTTCTTTTATGCATATTATTTCGGACGAATTGGTGGAATATCCGTGAATTTATCGGGTTTCCCCTCCTTGTCCGGGATGGCAGGAATACTATTCCCTTTCTCCGCATGTTTTTGTTCTTCCCCTTAAAATATATTAATCAGTCAGTGCGGAATTCCCATGTTTCACCTGTCTGTACCCTTCTCTTCTGAAACCCAGAAGCTACCTCCCAAAGGGGCCACACCCGCCGGAAAAACCCGCTCTAAAATTCAGACGTTCAAAAAGTTGGTTAACATTGCAAAATGTTCTAATTTTGCACCCTGTTTTTATATGCCATGTTAATTTATTAAAACAAATAAATGGATATTACAAGAGAGCACATAGATGAATTGAATGCAATAGTAAAAGTTGCTATTGGAAAGGACGATTACAGTGACAAGGTAGCTACAGTCCTCAATGATTACCGCAGGAAAGCGAATATTCCAGGTTTCAGAAAAGGACACGTGCCATTGGGATTAGTGAAGAAACAATACGGAAAAGCGGTTTTGGTAGATGAGGTAAACAAGCTTTTACAAGATGCCCTTGATAAGTATCTGACCGAAGAAAAACTGGATGTACTCGGCAACCCCCTGCCCAAAGCACAGGAGGATTTTGACTGGGATGCAGAAGACCTTTCTTTTGAATTCGAATTGGGACTTGCTCCCGACTTCGAGGTAACCCTTAAGGGAAAGAAAGCCATCACCAGTTATCAGATCGTTGCGGATGACAAAATGCTAGACGAGCAGGTAGAACGAATTCAGAAACAATACGGAAAACTCATATCCAAGGATACGGTTGAAGAAGGTGACGAAATTACCGGGACTTTTATCAGCGAAGAAAAGGAAATTGAAAACAAAGCCACTTTTTCACTCGACAAAATAAAGGGAAAGAGAAATCTCGGCAAATTTACCGGAGCTAAAGCAGGGGATGTCCTGGAACTGAAAACCAAAAGCCTCTTCCAGGACGATCACGACCTGATGCACTTCCTGAAAGTAGGCCACGATGAAGTTCACGACCTGGATATTACCATAAGCTTTACCATCGAGGAAATAAACAAAAGAGAACCTGCAGAACTCAACCAGGAACTCTTCGATAAGCTTTTCCCCGGCGGAACGGTAACTTCCGAAGAAGAACTGCGCAGCAGGATCAAAGAAGATGCTGAAAAACAATTCGAACAGCAGGCAGACCAGAAGTTGTTGAACGATGTGACAGAATACCTTGTAGAGAGCACCAAATTTGATCTTCCCGCGGAATTCCTGAAAAAATGGATACGAGAAACCGGTGAAAATCCACTTACGGAAGATCAGGCAAGTGAAGAATATGAAAAGTCGGAAAAAGGGTTGAGATACCAGCTTATCGAAGGCAAAATAATCCGCGATAATGACTTGCAGGTAACGTTTGACGAGCTGAAAGACTTTGCCAAGGAATTCATCAAAATACAGATGGCACAGTTCGGGCAAACCGATCCTTCCGAGGAAGAACTGGACAGCATTGCAGCCAGAATACTTTCTAACCAGGATGAAATAAAACGCCTGTCCGAGCAACTGATGAGCAAAAAACTGCTCAGCCTATACAAAGAAAAGGCTAACCTCAAAACTAAGGAAGTTACTTACGAGGACTTCGTTAAAGAGGTATATCAATAGTCTGCAAAGAAAAATAAAATACCTATATTTAAGGCGTTAAATTCACTTGATTTAACGCCTTATTATATAAAATGAAAAACTATGGATTATAAAAAGGAATTTAAAAAATACGCTATACAGCATCACGGGGTAAACAGTATGTATTACGATAAGATCGTAAGCAGAATGGCCCCGGTGGGTATGACCCCGAACATTATAGAAGAGCGCCAGATGAACGCCGTGGCAATGGACGTATTTTCACGTCTTATGATGGATAGGATCATATTTTTGGGAACCGCTATAGACGACCAGATAGCCAACATCATACAGGCACAGTTATTGTTCCTTTCCAGTGTAGACTCTTCCAAGGATATCGAAATATATATCAATTCTCCCGGAGGAGGTGTTTATGCAGGTTTAGGTATTTATGACACCATGCAGTTCATAAAGCCGGATGTAGCCACTATCTGCACTGGTATCGCAGCTTCTATGGCAGCTGTATTGCTCTGTGCGGGCGAAAAAGGAAAAAGGAGCGGTCTTACACACTCCAGGGTGATGATACATCAGCCTCTCGGAGGCGCACAAGGCCAGGCCAGCGATATAGAGATCACCGCAAGGGAAATCCTGAAACTTAAAGATGAGCTCTACAAGATCATTGCCAATCACTCCGGGCAACCTTATGACAAAGTCAACACAGACAGTGACCGGGATTACTGGATGAAAGCTGACGAGGCCAAAGAATATGGTATGATCGACGAGATACTGGCCCGAAAATAAAAGAGTAACATCTCTTTTCGGTCCCGTAAGAAAAAGTAAAATGCCAAAAATGTAAAGAGAACCGGAACAAGCGAAAACTTATACCCCCGGTTTTCCTACAATAAATTATAGCCCTGTTCCTTTGCGGGAGCAGGGTTTGCACACTAAAAAAATTGTTATGGCTAAAGAAGAATTAGAATGCTCGTTTTGCGGAAGGAAAAAACCGGAAACCAACCTGCTCATTGCCGGCTTGGATGCGCATATATGTGACCGTTGTATTGAACAGGCCCATAGCATTGTTCTGGAAGAGATCAAACAATCGCAGTCGGAAGAACTGTCGGCGGAACTCATACTGAAAAAACCGCAGGAAATAAAATCCTTCCTGGACCAGTATATCATAGGTCAGGATTTTACCAAGAAGGTAATGTCGGTCGCGGTTTACAACCACTATAAAAGGTTATTGCAGCCCACTTCCAAAGAAGACATCGAAATACAAAAGAGCAACATCATCATGGTGGGACAGACCGGTACGGGAAAAACCCTAATGGCGAGGACCATTGCCAAGATGCTCAACGTACCCCTTGCTATCGTTGATGCCACCGTACTCACCGAAGCAGGATATGTGGGAGAAGATGTGGAAAGTATCCTTACCCGGCTCTTACAGGCAGCAGATTACAACCTGGAAAAGGCCGAAAGAGGTATTGTATTTATTGATGAGATCGATAAGATCGCCCGAAAGAGTGATAATCCGTCCATTACCCGGGACGTATCCGGAGAAGGTGTACAACAGGCTTTGTTGAAACTACTGGAAGGAACGGTTGTAAACGTACCGCCGAAAGGGGGAAGAAAACACCCGGATCAGAAGTTCATTGAAGTAAATACAGAGGATATCTTGTTTATTGCAGGAGGTGCTTTTGACGGTATAGAAAAAGTGATCACCAAACGCCTGAACATGCAGGCCATAGGATATAATGCTTCCAGGGAGGAAGAGGTTATCGACGAAGAAAACCTGTTACAGTACATTATTCCGAAAGACCTGAAAGAGTTTGGACTTATCCCCGAAATTATAGGGAGGCTTCCGGTACTTACCTACATGGACCCTCTGGATGCCGAAGTATTGAGAGCTATACTCACCGAGCCGAAGAACGCTATTATAAAACAATACAGTAAACTCTTTGACATGGATGATATAGAACTCAGTATCTCTAACGATGCCCTTGACTTTATCGTGGAAAAAGCGATGGAGTACAAACTGGGCGCAAGAGGATTGCGTTCACTTTGCGAAACCATACTTACAGATGCCATGTTTGAGCTGCCGAGCTCAGACGAAAAAACACTGGAAGTAGATCTCCAATATGTCAGCGAAAAACTCGCTAAGGCCAAAGTAAGTAAGTTAAAAGCTGCTTCTTAAAAATACCGAACATGCTTCGGTCCAAAATAGAAAAGGGGCTGCCTGAGATTAACACTGTCATTTCGAACGGAGTCGAGACACCAATCACTCCGAAATACCCCCTGATTCCGCTCGGGGTGACAGAAAGCAACATCTTCAGGCAGTTCCTTTATTTTTTTAAATATTCATTCCGTTATCTCCCGGTACCGGTCCCGTAAAAGAGCCATTCATTCCCAGCATTTCTTCCAGGTAGTTTCTTTTATTGGACAGTCTCGGCACCTTATGTTGTCCGCCCAGCTTGTTATATGTTTTCAACCAATCATAGAACAAACCTTGACGGGCAATATTTACCCTGGGCATATTAAGCGTCATATTGTTGTAACGCTTCGCTTCATAGTCCGAATTCAGGGATTTCAGGCCTTCGTCCAGCAACACCGTAAATTGCTCCATACTGTTCGGATACTTCCGGAATTCAATAAGCCATTCATGGCCTCCTTTTTCCTTTCCCTGCATAAATACAGGAGCAACAGTATAATCTACGATCTCACAATCTGCTTCTTTACATGCTTTTTTCAGGGCCTCTTCCGTATTTTCTATAATCAGTTCCTCTCCGAATACATTGATAAAATGCTTGGTACGTCCCGTTACCTTAATGCGGTAGGGGTCCGTACTGGTAAAACGTACGGTATCGCCTATAAGATATCGCCACAACCCGGCATTGGTCGTTATTACGATAGCGTAGTTTTTTCCGGTTTCCACTTCCCACAACGGGATAACTTTCTGGTGGTCGGTACCAAAAGTATCCATAAGGATAAATTCATAGAAGATCCCGTAATCGAGCATCAGCAGTAATTCATCGGAATTGTTCCGGTCCTGAATGGCAAAAAACCCTTCCGAAGCGTTATATATCTCATAGTATTTAAAGGAATCTCTCGGAAGCAGTCTTTCATACTGATCGCGATAGGGATTAAAATTCACACCACCGTGAAAATACACCTCCAGGTTAGTCCAAACCTCAAAGAGGTTATCCTTTCCCGTCTTTTCCAGCACCCGGTTGAGCAATACCAGCATCCAGGACGGCACTCCGGCCAGGCTGGTTACGTTTTCCTGAACGGTTTCACTGATAATGGCCTCCAGTTTCGTTTCCCATTCGTTCATCAACGAAATCCTATTACTCGGTGTACTGCTCATTTCCGCCCAGAAAGGAAGGTTATCTATAATAATGGCAGACAGATCTCCAAAAAAGGTATTGTTATCTTCGTAAAGTGACTTACTTCCTCCCAGTCTGAGGCTCTTCCCCGTAAACAGTTTGGAATCCTCATTATTATTAAAGTAAAGGGAAAGCATATCCTTTCCGGCTTTAAAATGACAATCCTCAAGAGATTCCGTACTCACCGGGATAAATTTGCTTTTCGCATTAGTCGTACCGCTGCTTTTGGCAAACCACCGGATAGGTGTAGGCCAGAAAACATTGTGCTCTCCTCTTCTCGACCTTTCTATATACGGCTCTATATCCTCATATTTATTTATAGGGACATTTTCCCTGAAACTTTCGTAAGTGGTTATGGTCTCAAACCCGTACTTCTTCCCTATATCCGTGTTTCTCGCGGTTATAAGTAACTGACTTAATAACTCTACCTGAACCTCTTCCGGATATTTCAGGAAGAGTTCCATCTGGTAGAACCTTTTTTTCAGCCACCAGGAAGCTATGGAATTAAACAACGGAATCGACATTTTTGCGTACTTTTACAGTCCTTTTCTATATTGACAGGGAATAAAAATACTAAAAAACTTTACCATGTACCAAGGTGTCCTTATAAAAATGAAGACCGAATTTACCAGTCCCATAAACTACTACCTGGTTTTTAAAAATGACTTTATCCATATGAATCAACTTTTGGACAAAGAAGTAAAGTTTTCTTTTGTTTCTTACGAATGCCTGAATTGCCATTTAGACAAGCCCATTTACCGCCAGGGCTTCTGTAAAAGCTGTTTTTACGAAACCCCTTCTGCGGGAGACTGGATCATGCGACCCGAACTGAGCAAGGCCCATCTGGACGAAGAGGACAGGGACCTGGACTATGAGAAACAGGTACAGTTACAGCCACATGTTGTATACCTGGCACTGTCCAGCGAAGTAAAAGTAGGTGTGACCAGAAAAGCACAGGTACCGACCAGGTGGATCGACCAGGGAGCCCACCAGGCCATTGAAGTTGTGGAAGTGCCCAATCGCTACCTTGCCGGAATAACCGAAATTGCCCTGAAAGAGCACATGACCGACAAAACCAACTGGAGGAAAATGCTCACCAACACCCTGGCTGATGCCAATCTTGTGACTGAAAAGGACCATCTCGACGATTTTCTTCCGGAAGAAGTAAAACCATACTACCTGGGCACCAATCAGAAGATCTACACCATGGATTATCCGGTGTTACAGTATCCGCAAAAGGTAAAAAGTCTCAACCTGGATAAAACTCCGGAATACTCCGGAAAACTAAAAGGGATTAAAGGACAGTACCTCATCTTTGAAGACAGTACGGTATTCAATGTAAGAGGAAGTGAAGGATATGTGGTAAATCTGACCGTAAATTGAGTTACGAATTACGATTTTGGGATTGATCGCAAATCATAATTCGTAAATTCCTCTAGAGGCCCAGTCGTTCCATAAATTCGGTCTTATAACTTTCTCCTATAGGGATTCGGTTATCGTTTATGATGACCTTATTTTTCTGAACGGAACGGATATAATTTACATTGACTACAAAAGACTTGTGAATACGTAAAAACTGTCCTTCCGGAACTTTTTCCAGAAAGTCCTTAAAATTCAGCAAGGTTAAAACCGGTTTGTTAACCCCAGCCATATGAATTTTAAGATAGTCTTTAAGACCCTGTATATAAACAATATCATCTATATTTAACTTTACATTTTCATAATCGGCTTTTACAAAAATATATCCTGTCTGCCCGTCCTGGAGCCCGCAGGAAGGTGAAATATTAGGTAGTCTCATGTTTTTGTCTTTTTCTTTAAAACTCATCAATTCTTTAGCCCGAACCACTGCTTTGACAAACCGGTGATAGGGAATAGGCTTTACGAGATAATCTACCGCGTTCAGCTCAAATCCTTCAATAGCATACTGGGAATAGGCCGTAGTAAAAATAAACAGGGGTTTATTGTCCATAGAATGAATAAAATCGATGCCGCTGATCTGTGGCATTTCTATATCCGAAAATATAAGGTCCACCTCCCTTTCTTTAATAACCGCTATCGCATCGAGAGCATTCGTATAAGTACCCACAACTTCCATAAACTGTATTTTTTCGCAATAGTCCTTCAGCACATCTATAGCCAGGGGCTCATCATCGATAATTACACATTTCATTTTTTGTCAAATTTTAGAGTTAGACTCACTGTAAAAGTCTCTCCGTCATCCACTATATCAAGTGTATGCGAATCCGGGTACAGCAGGTTAAGCCTGTTCCGTATGTTTTGTAATCCTACTCCGGAACTCCTGCTGTTCTTCTGATGCCTTCCGATAATATTCCGGACGTAAAAATGAATGGCATCTTCCTTTATGGAGATCACGGTCTTAACTACGGTTCTTCCTCTGTAGTCGGTGCCGTACTTAAACGCGTTTTCTATAAAGGAAATAAACAAAAGCGGCTGTATTTTTTTATCCCTCTCATTTCCGTAAATATTAAGTGTTACCCGTTCACCGTCCGACAGTCGCAGCCTTTGCAACTGTATATAGTTTTTAATATAGTCGAGTTCTTTGCCCAGAGGGACCATATCCCTGTTGGCCTCGTACAGCATATAACGCATAAGATCCGAAAGGGTGATTACCGCTTCCGGCGTGTCGTTGGATTTTTTAACCGAAAGGGAATAAATACTATTGAGGGAATTGAACAGAAAATGCGGATTGAGCTGCGCCTTAAGAAACTGCAGCTCCGAGGTGATCTTTTCCGATTGGATCTGGTTGCGTATCGCTTCTCCTTTTTTCCACTCTATATATATCTTAATAGCGGCACCGATAACAAAATACATCCCGACAACTGCCGCTGCCCGGAGGGACATTAAAAACCGGAACCGCCATATATCTGTCCTCCCAGCATGTATGGCCGGGGTTGCCATGCGAAATCCCCTCCTTATCCCGGCATGAAGTGTATCCGGGGGCATTACATTTTCACTTACTTCCGGCTGAACCGAATCCTCTACTACGGGAGAAAAGTGAAAAATGCTGTCCCTCACAAAAGGATCGTCTGTCGGGTCAAATCTCTTGGTTAAGACTACTGCACCCGGTGGTGGTGCATCTATCCCGCCGATCAACACCACATTGAGCACTACAATAGACAACGATATGAAAATATACTTCCGAAGTTTTTTCTTTAACAAAAATTTCGGAACCAGATAGGTATAATTAAGGTAAAACAGCCCTATATTCAACAGGGTACGATATAACGTTCTGTAAAGAATTTCTTTCGGTATATATCGTATTTCGGAGTATACCTGATAGTTGAGTACGATAAAGAAAAACGTCCATACGGCAACATGTATAGCCGCCTCCTTCAGGTTTTTCCTGTTTAGTACCCTGGCAAGAACACTCATCTTCACTATCTTTTAATTGGCTAAATCTAAACAATTTAAACGAACGTGAAGTGCTTTTAACTCTTCCTTAGTAATTGCCGGCATCTCCTTTTTCATCATTTTTTGTTTGACCAGGTGAGCAACGGCCTGTGCGTCGTTATAGGTACAGAAAGGAGATGTCTTTTGTACTGTAGGTATTATTTCCTGGCGGACAAGTATTTTATCTCCGCTTTTTACCAAATATCCGTATCCACCCGTAACCTGAACAACTTCTGTTGTTATCTTATCACTTTTTTGCGGATAAAACAGGCAGATTACCGCAATTCCTGTGAGGAGTATTCCCAGCAGGACTAAGATTCTCTTTCTCATATGCATTCTCATTGTTATGGTCCCGGGCAGACAACAAATATTCCCGATCGGTAAAGCCTTTATCTTATGTAACTTTCTGGCTCTCCAGACCCCTTCCGGTGGCTTTCACCATCTGATTATACTTTAACTTTTGACAAATATTAATTTCCGGTTGCAGACCCCGGAACGGTATGCATCATTAATCGTCTTCATCATATTCTTCCCATGGCAGGAACTCTTGGATATCGTCCAGGTAAAGGCTGCCGGAACGCCCCAGACCTATAAAAGCCCTTGCCTCGTTAGAAAAAACTACAGGACTTTGTCTGGAAGTACCTTCATATCCGGTCTTTCGTTCCCAGATATCATAGGCCGGATCGTATTCCCAAATGGAATTCAGGGTCCCGGAAGCGGTGCCACAGGCAATATATCCGTAACTACCTATAGAAAAACCGGCTGCATTACTCCTTACTATACTGTAATCGTCTTCCTCATCGAGGTTAAGCAATTTGGTCCAGCTTTCGGACTGGGGGTCAAAAACCCAGAAGTCTTTGAGATAAACTCCGTTGGATACTCCTGTTCCCATATATACCTTATCATTTATAGTAAAGCTTGTGGCTCCTCTCCTTTTATCACCTCCGAAACCAAATAGCTCGGTCCATGTATCGGCAGACGGATCGTATTTCCAGAAATCTTTCCTGTCGTTATCCCCGTCAGTTCCCGTGCCAAAATATCCGTATCCGTTGATAGCAAAAGCCAAGGCTTCTCTCCTGGGATTCTCCGGAAAATCGGCTATGGGCATCCAGGAATTGGCTCCCGTATCGTAGGCATAAAAATCTCCCAGTTCGTTAACACCGTCATAACCGGACCCCACGTAACCTTTTCCGTCAATGGCGAAGCCTACTGCCGCACTTCTGGGCGTTCCCGGAAAATCGGCTTTTTGTATCCAGTAATCCCCATCCATGTCGTATTCCCAGAAATCGACACGATAATCATCGCCGTCGTACCCCGTTCCGGTATACCCCTTGTTTCCAATGGAAAAATAAGCGGAACTACTACGCGGTTTTCCGTCAAAAACAGAACGGATCTGCCAGTTCCCCATGTCTTCCTCATCGTCGCTGGAACAGCTCGCCAGAAACACCAGGAAAAAAAACAGAGAGGCGCTATACAAGATAAAATCCAGATTTTTTTTCTTTGTTCTTCTCATTTGTTATTTAGTTTAAAATTTATATTTGATTCCCAGAGATATATAAAGGGAGGATGCCATATCATATGTATGGATTTTCGTATCGTCCCGGTAAAGGTCTAACTCATTGTATATGGAATATCCCATACCGGTAACGAGATTCCAGCCCCGGTTGAAAAAGTACTCATAGTTTACCCTTCCGTTGAAATTCAGGTAACTCAACTTATACAACAGGCTTTCGGCCTCCGCGAAATACCCTGTAACGGCATTGACCCCGGCATAGAAAGCATCCAGGTCGAGTACAGGCCGTATCGTGTGCTTCGAACTAATGTTCCACGACAGGTACGTATATGGATAGCCCAGGGCATATTCCCAATGTGTATTGATTTTCCTTTTATAATTAAGCACCGGAACAAACCGGAGTTTTCCGAAAGCCGTAGAATATTCACCTCCTATAACCAGGGAAGAAATAACTCCTCCCGGTTGCCTCCACAGCCTGGTAAAATAAGCCCCGTACCCCAGGTTAAACCCTTCCCCGGTCCAGTCTCCGTGGAAATCGGATGCTATTTCCGGCTGAACATAAGCGGTAAAGGACCAGGCATCATCCAGGAGATAAGAAACAAACACCTCAGGCCTTAATGTAAATACTTCGGTAAAATGCATGTCTTCAGCTGCCCGGGAGGTATAGGTGTAATCCATATCAAACTTGCGGACATCCGCAGCCACACCAATACGAAAACTTCCCGCAGAGAAGATTTTACTTCCCCCGATCCGGGTTTCGTAAATATTCACCCCTTCGTCCGATTTATTTATACTATACTCCAATTGGATCATTTCCGGAAATTTCTCCTGCCCCGAAATCCTGGCAATTACCAGGAAAAGACATACAATGATTATTACTGCTCTCACCAATTTTTTGAACAAATCTACACAGCACCCCTCCCGGGCAAAAACAGAATAGATAAACCTTCCTTATTTATATACCAAAAGGGAAGTTTTACGGATTAAATCCGTTTATGTGGTTTGATAGATAAATAGAGGCAATTGGTATAGGCCGGACCCGCAATGGTCGATTTTCATTTTTCACCTATGTCAACCCCGCTATTTTTGCCCAAAATCATTCTCTATGCGATACATGCTATTTTTCTGCCTGTCCGTGCTGTTATGGTCCTGCGGTGATGATAATGCCTATGATACCGACTTTGACGCGGGCGAAGATTTTACCGACAGTAATACCCGGGTACTTTCTATCGATACCCTTACGGTAGAAATGTCTACCATTAAATTCGACAGCCTGGTTACCTCCGATGCCACCCGCATACTGATAGGCCAGTACCTCGATACCGTTTTCGGGAAAACCACGGCTTCGAGTTATTTTGAATTATTACCCTCAGGTTACACTATAGATAATGAGGCCGTATACGACAGTATTTCCTTTTTTTTGGGATACGATCGGTACTACTACAACGATACCCTTCAAACTTCTTCAATACATGTAAAAAGACTGACAGCCCGGGTAAAACCGGTTGAAGGAAATTCCTTTTACAACAAACACTCCATAGCGCACGAAACTGAAAGCCTGGGAGAAATTGCCTTTATGCCCAGGCCTTTGGGCGGGACGGATTCCGTAGAGATAAAACTCAATGACGAATTTGGCGAGGATCTGTTCGAACAAATACAGCAAAAGAACATTACTACCAACGATCAGCTACGGGAATACTTCAAAGGGATCAGTCTTCAACCGGGGGAAAACGATAATGGAGCCATTCTCGGATTTAATACCTCATCGGATAAAAGCTACTTGAGGATCTACTATTCCACACACGAAACGGAACAACCTACGGTGCAGTATATGGATTTCGCCATGACTACCGAAAACAGCCCTGCAACTTTTTTTAACAGTATAGTTTCCGAGGACAGTGAAACACCGTTCAGCCAGCTTACCTCCCGTAAAGTATTACTACCGAGCACAGAAACCGGGAACCGGGTTTTCATACAGTCGGGAACAGGTATTACCACAAGGATACGCTTCCCGTCCATCCGTACCCTCTACGACATAGAAGGTACGGGAACAGTGCTAAATGCATTTCTCAGAATAAAACCCACCAATGCATCATACGACAAACACCTCCCGCTAAGGGATACGCTCAACATATATATCGTAGATCAGAACAACGATATTACCGAACAGCTTACTACCTCCGAATCCACTGCATTGCAGGCCGTACTGAACCGGGAGAACGAGGAATTTAACGAACTGTATTTCGAAGTACCGCTAGGCACCTATATAGAACGCCTTATGACAGCCACCCGGGAAGACCGGAGCTCTTTAATCCTTATACCATCTCAATACAGTTCTTCTGTAGACCGTATGGTACTCAACGGGGAAAACAACGGGGATTATGAGGCCACACTGCAAGTATTGTATGCTATTTATGATGAAGACCAGGAATAATCACAGAACAGTACTCCGCAATTCCGGAGGTCAAAAACCAACTATTCGTATGAAGAAGATCATTTTTTCCGTATGTGTTTTTACATGCTGTTTTCTTGCTGCAAATGCCCAATCCGAAGGTCTGACCGGCTCTCCGTACTCCATGTACGGCCTTGGTATAATCAACCAGGCCAATGTAGGGAAATACAACGCCCTGGGGCATGGTGGAATCGCTATGCCCGGGAACTCCGGAATAAACAACCTCAACCCCGCATCCTATGCTTCCATACAGGATAAATCATTCTTTTTTGATGTAGGGTTCCAATCGGAATACAATCATTATTCAAATAAAATAAACGACGAGAACAAATGGAGTTTTAATTTTTCGAACCTCGCTTTTGCTTTTTCCCTTTCAAAAAGATCGGGCATAGGAGTTACCCTTACTCCGTATACCAATGTGGGATATACATTGCTGGGAGTTACTTCGAACATAGAGGGATCGGACCAGGAATTCGAGAGCACGATCAACGGCTCGGGCGGACTGAATGATATCAAGGTCAACTACGGCTATTTGCTTTCGGATAAAATACGATTGGGGGTAAATGCCTCTTATTTATTCGGAAGTATTAAAGAAAATGAATTCTTTTATATCGGGAGCAGTTATTTTGACATGAACGAGACGTCATTCTATCACGGTGTACGCCTGGGATTGGGTTTCCAGTACGACATCCTGAAGAATTTCTCTGTCGGAGGTACCGTACAGTTACCGGTTTCCCTTGACGGTAGTATGGACAGGATCGTTACGAAGACCCTGGACGGCACCAGTGTAACGGTCGAGGATGAAGAAGGTGAAAATATTTCCGACTTCAAACTACCTACAGAATTGGGGGTCGGTGTTTATTTTACTCCCTTCAAAGGGCTTTCCGTAAATGCGGACTATAAAAGAAATTTCTGGAGTTCCACCAACCAGACAGACAATATCGGCCAATACGAAGATCAGGACATTTTCAGTGTGGGAGTGGAATACATGAAAAACGCCAGGTCGTTGGAATACATAGACAGGGTGCAGTTTCGTGGCGGTTTTACCTCAGATAACGGTTACCTTTCCATCAATCAGAAAAAAGTAGGCGGTTATGCTATTACGGCGGGACTTGGACTTCCCCTGAACACAAACACCAATTCCATGCTTAACATCTCGTATTCTTACGGGCAAAAAGGGCAATTATCCAACATTCTCATCAAGGAAAATTATCATTTTATCAGCCTGAACATCAGTCTGGAAGATCTGTGGTTTATAAAAAGGAAGTACGATTGAAAAAGCGCGAAGTCAGAAGCACGAAGTTAGAAGGATTTTAATGTAAATCCGATTTCAAAGACAACAACTATCAGCTACCTCGGGGCATTCCGATAATCCCGATAATTATCGGGATCGGGGCACGAGGCATCAAACGATACAAAACATTAATTCATTCCCGATGCAAATCCTTAGTTAAATTCAGGACGGGCTTGGAAATAAAATCTCACTTATTAAGTCAAATATTTGATTATCAAATAAAAACCGAAACTCACGTTATTTTAAACGCTTCATACTTCTAACTTCGTACTTCTGACTTCCGCCCTTAATTGGTCGTATCCTTTTTCTTTTTCCCGAACAGTCCCTGCAAAACATCCTTCGCAGTTTCTTTTACGGATTCCTGCTTTTTGGCTGCCGTAGTATCCGTTGCCGTACTGTCCTTGCTTTTTCCTCCCAGAAGGTTCCCCAGCGCATTACCTACCGCATCCTTGCCCTGGCCGACCAGTTTGTCCTTTTGCTTGGCAATGAGCTGTTGTGTCAATGCCGTAACGGCAGATTTCATATCGGTAGAAACGGACGGACTGGTATAGGTTCCGCCTATGGTCGCCGTAACCGGAACAGTCATTTCCTCTTTTTCCGTTTCATTCAGTTGGGCGAGCAGGTTGCTTGCTTCTTTCCCGAGATATTTTGCAGGAACATTGAACGTGGCTTTATAGGCCATTGTTTTATCAAAACCATGACTTCCCGCGACCTCGATGTCTATATCCTGGTATTTTACATGAAACGGTTTTACATTTACTTTTCCGTTGTCAAAGGACAAATGTGTTTTAATATCTTTCAGATTTAATTTATTCGCATCCAGGAAGCTCAGGTTACTGGTCAGTCCGTTGAGTAATTTGGAATCCTTGGTATCAATCCCCGAAGTCAGCACCTCGGCCAGGGCATCTCCCGAAACAGAAGTCAGCACAGGCGTCAGGTCATCATTCAGGTTACCCGAAAGGGACAGGTCCGTATTCAGTTTACCCTGCAATATACCCGCAATAGGGGTCAGGGCTTTCAGCAGGTCCAGTCCCTGGAAAGACTCGGCGATATCAAAATTACTGATATCCATCTTCATATTAAAGGTAGGCGTAGCCTCTTTTGTGGACACATCCCCGTTTATGGCCAGTTGCCCGTTGAAAACATTGGATCTGAGGTTTTTCAGGGTAGCTTTTTCATCCTGTATTATGAGGATTCCTTTTACATCCTTTAGTTTCAGGTTATCGTATATCACCGTATTGGCCGATGCATCCACCGTACAATCCAGGAATGAAGGAATCTTGATCTTTTCTTCGGTTTTCGCATCGCTTTTTTCTCCTGTTCCCTGCTTTTCCGCTCCGTCTTCCGGCGCTCCTTCGCCTTCTGCTTCAGCTACCATAAAGTCGTTAAGGGAGAAGGTATCGGACGACAGTGTAAAGTTACCCTCTATCTTCTCTTTATTGAACATAAAGCCCATCAGGTTGTTAATGGTCCCTGTGGCGTTCAGATCGGTCTGCCCGGTTTTTGCCTGAAAAGTATTGAGCTTTACTGTTGCCGGATTAAAGGTTACATTGGCTTTGCTGATACTAACAGGGTTAGCCATTTCCGAAGAGGCATAGGTAAACCCGGTAAGATCCATCGTTCCTGAATTCCTGGTGTTCTCATACTTTTGGTTTTCAATGGAGGCCATGTCAAAAGCCGTAGTGATATCCGCTACCAAAATACCGCTGAGTTCTTCCTCCATAGGAAAAGGATATGCTTTAGAAAGATTGGCCAGGTTCAGTTTTCCATCTATTCTGGCATTTACACGCATATTTTCGGTTACATTGTTCAACCGGGCATTGGCATTAAACACATCCTGGTCTATACGAAAAGACAGTTTTTGAATATCCACATAGGTATCTTTGGTGAGTCCGGTTTTATTCACTATTTCCGTAGCCAGCTTTATATCTGAAACCGATTTGGGCAGGTCAGGATATTTGAAGGAGGCGTTGTCCGAAGCTATTTTTATATCAAAAGCGGGGATATGCGTATCATCCACAATGCCTTTCACTTCTCCTTTTACTTCAAAATTCCCGGTCGTCTGTACATTCTCTATATTGCTGGAATAAGCTTCGGGAATAACCGCGAGGAAATTCTTAAAATCGGATGATGGGGTATTGAAGGTTATATCGATCTCCTGGTTGTCTTCGTTGAGCTGTACATAGCCGTCGAACACCAGGGGGAGCTGGTTTAGCAATAAAGTATTATCCAGGAAAGAATAGCGGTTCTTCTCCAGGTCTATGCCGATAACCGCATCGAGATCCACCCTGTTTTTACTGACATAGGCCGTACTGTCCATCATAAAAGACACCAGGGCATTTGTTTTGGTCTTTAGTTCCGATTTGGTCAGGGAAAGGTCCCCGCTACCGGAGTGATTGAGTTCGTCCATAACAAACTGCATTTTCCCCTCTTCATCCAGGTAAGAGATACGGCTGTCCCTGATGTCGTATTGTTGCACGGAGAAACTGAAATCTTCTCCTTCTGCCCGAGTTTCTTCTCCACCGATATCATCTGTACTTTCCTTCGCTATATCATAGTTGGCCTTCCCTTCGCTGTTCACCAGGATATTCACATTAGCCTTGTCTACGGCAAAACTGCTTATCTGCATTCCGCTTCCCTTAAACAATTCTCCAATTCCCATTTTTATGGAAACTTCATCGGCATAGAACAGGGTATCTCCTTCAAAAGGAGCCAGGTTGATCACGGATATTTCATTCAGGGCGACCCTGGCTTTCGGGAATCCGGACAAAAGACTGATGTCCAAATCTTTAAAATCGACTTTAGCATTTACATTCTTATTGATGCTGTCCTTGATAAGTGCCGTTATTTTATCCTTGAACAAAAGTGGCGTTACCGCGAGCAGGATAATGATTATCCCCAGAGTGATCCCGGCTATCTTTAATCCCTTTTTGATCTTCATTGCTTTTATTTTTGTTTAAGTTAACACTAGAGTATGTTTTATTTTTTCTTTTCAGGGCTTTCTTTATATATAAATACGATCCGATCAGGGCAACTGGATTTCCTCCCCTTTTTCCAGGTCAAATCGCTTACGGATAAGATATACAAAAAAATACAAAAGAGGAGTATCCAGCAAGGCTATTAACATTTTGAACAAGACCCCTCCTATCAGTAGACCGGTAAACCGTTCCCAGGCAATGACATCAAAAGAACAAAGCAGGAGCAGTACGGTCATGGTATCAATACACTGCGACAAAATGGTCGAACAATTGTTCCGCAGCCACAAATGTCTCCCTTTGGTGTAGTTTTTCCAGAAATGATATATATGGATATCCACATACTGTGCCGCCAGGTAAGCAAGCATAGAAGCCATTACAGCCAGTATAGTGCGCCCGAAAACATCACGGAACAGCTCATCTCCTATAGGCGACCAGTCCGTTGCAGGGGCAGCTGTGGAAACATAAATGATAAGCAGGGAGAATAACGAAGCGAAAATACCTGCGGTAACCACCTGGTTCGCTTTTTTCTTACCGAATATTTCCGAAATGAGGTCAGTGATCAAAAAAGTAACGGGATACAGCAATATCCCTACGGAAATCTCAAATATCCGGGACCCGAAAATATTAACTTCCCCGAAAGGGTACCAGTAAAAGAATTTTTGAAAAATAAGATTGGAAACCACCAGGGAAGTGATAAACAAAGCAGCGAGATATAAATATAGCTGGTATGCGGCTTTATGTTTTTGCATGCAAATGATTTTTGTGAGAGAAACACGAAAAAAGTGTCTGTAATACCATCTGAACTACTATTCAAAGCCGGAAAACCTATGGAGGTTTTCCGGCTTTGCCGTAAGATGTTTTTTTACCTAAATAACTTAATGCATGATAAGTTCGAACGGCAACCTGGCCTGTACTCCTTTTTGCCTGGACAATACTTTTATCTTTTGCAATATCTGGTAAGCCTGTTCTCCTATTTCTTCTTTTAAGATATCTTCTTTGCTCTTAGCAATGGAAACACCGATAAACTTATCCATAATATCCTGGATATTTGTGGTATACACCGGAAAATCCTGTACGGTATATTCTTTTGTTCCACCAACTTCCGCAGCATATTCTACAGCTTTTTCCAGTCCGCCTATTTCATCAACAAGACCTATTTCCAATGCTTCCGCCCCGCTCCAAACCCTTCCCTGGGCAATGGAGTCCACTTCTTCTTCCGTCATTTCCCTGCCATCGGCAACGTGGTTAATAAAGGTACTGTATATATTTTCGATACTCTCTTTGGTCACTTCTGCGTATTCTTCGGACAAAGGCTGGAAAACGCTATACCCAAGAGCTTGGTTGTTGGTAACTACATGTTCCGCATGTATACCCATCCGGTCTGCCAGTTCCTTGAAATTGGGCAGCATACCGAATACCCCTATCGATCCGGTTATGGTGGTGGGCTCGGCAAATATCTTATCCGCACCGGAGGCGATGTAATATCCTCCCGAGGCAGCGAGGTTCCCCATAGATACGACAACGGGTTTATCCCTTTTCGTGATCTCCACTTCCCTCCATATGATATCCGAAGCCAGTGCGCTTCCCCCGGGTGAATTTATACGGAGAACGATGGCTTTCACCTTATCGTCTTTCCTGGCTTTTTTGAGGGCCTTTATAATAATCCCCTGCCCTACATAATCCTTACCGCCTTCACCGTAAACAATTTCCCCCTCGGCATAGATCACAGCGATCTTGTCTTTTCCTGTTTTTTTAACCTTTTTTGCGGCATATTCGGCATACTCCTGCATACTTATATATTCCAGTTTTTCATCCTCCTTTATACCTCCTGCCAGTTTCAGGGAAGATTCATACTCATCAAAATAAGCGATCCTGTCTATCATTTTCGCGTTAAGCGCCATAATCGGTGTCCTTGCCGCAAGATCATCGGCTATGCTATTGAGGCTGTCCGGAACTATGCTCCTGCTATCGGAAATATCTTCCAACATGGAATTCCACACGGAAAATAACAATTCGGATATCTGGTGCCTGTTTTCCGGGCTCATTTTATTATCCAGGAACGGCTCCACAGCACTTTTGTACTTACCGTGACGGATCACCTCCAGCTTTACACCGGTTTTTTCCTGCAGGTCTTTAAAGAACAACACTTCGGAGGAGAGTCCTTTAAAATCTATATCTCCCACGGGGTTAACAAAAACCGAATCGGCTACAGAAGCCAGGTAATAATCCTTCTGCGAATAAAAATCTCCGTAGGCATACACAAATTTCCCGGAGGACTTAAAATCGTTCAGCGCGTTTCGTATGGCCCTGGCCTGTGCCATACCTGCGGGGAGATAACTACTGTTAATACTTATCCCCTGGATCTTAGTATCGGTTTTCGCCTGTTCTATCGCTTCCAGCATATGGTTCAACCCGTCGTATTTCTCATATTTCATTCCGAAATCAGTAAAATCAAATTTACCGCCATAGTCCTTCAGGGGCTGGTCAATACCTATTTCCAGTACGGATTTATCCCGCACGGTTATTGTATTGTCCTGGCTACCGGCCAGACTGACAAAAATGAGGAACATAAAAAACAATACACCTAGAGCTATAATGCATCCCAAAATGGACGCTAAAAGATTTCTTAAAAATTTCATTGTTCAATCACGTATTACTTGCAGTAAAAAACTTGTTTGGCACCGTACTTACATACTATGCTTCACAAAGATAATCTTTTCGGTTTATGAATTGTGATAAGGACGGGCGGATTTAATACTTATGACAAATACAGGGCTTCGTATACTGTATTCCGTATTTAAAACCGGTTCATAAACAAAATCGTTTTCCACTTTTTACGCGACTATTATCTCGTTTATGTTGGTTTCTTTTAGTTATTTTGCATAATGAAACGCGCATATCTATCCATAGGAAGTAATCTCGGGAATAAAATACAAAACCTTCAAAACGCTGTAACGTACCTGGAAAAAGGCAATGAGTTGAAAGTCACGGCCTGTTCCGGAGTGTACCAGACACCGGCCTGGGGTTTTTCGGGTGAAGATTTCCTGAATGCGTGTATTGCCGTAGAAACCTCCATACGACCTCAGGAATTGCTATTCCACATCCTGGAAACGGAAAAAAAGCTGGGAAGGCTCCGCTCCGGGGAAAAAGGGTACCAACCCAGGAGTATAGATATTGACATTCTGTTTTACGAGGACGAAACTATAGAGCAAAATAATCTTATCATACCCCACCCACAGATCCCCAACCGACGATTCGTGTTACGTCCTTTGGTAGATATCGCCCCCGGAAAGATACACCCGAAACTACAAAAAACAGTGACACAGCTACTGGAAGAATGCCCGGATAACAGTGAAATTGACAGGACTTCATACGATTTGCAACCGATAAAGAAAACCCCTTTCGCTTCGCTTCATTACATTGCTATCGAAGGCAACATAGGCTCAGGAAAAACTACCCTGGCCACTAAAATAGCAGAAGATTTTAACGGTAAGCTTATCCTGGAACGCTTTGCGGACAATCCGTTCCTGCCAAAGTTTTACGAAGACCGGAACCGTTATGCCTTTCCCCTCGAAATGTCTTTCCTGGCCGATCGCTACCAGCAATTCACGGACGATACTTCACAGCCCGACCTGTTTACCAACTTTATGGTAAGCGATTACGATATTTTCAAATCATTGATCTTTGCCAATGTTACCCTGGCCGAAGACGAATTCCGGTTGTACCGGAAATTATTCGACCTCATGTACAGGGAGGTTACCAAACCGGATATATACGTCTATCTCCATCAGAACACGGACAAATTATTGCAGAACATCAAAAAAAGGGGAAGAAAATACGAGCAGAACATTCCGCCCGATTACCTGGAAAACATAAACAAAAGCTACCTGGATTTTATTAAAACCCACCAGTATCAAAATGTACTGATACTGGATGTTTCAGAACTGGATTTTGTTCAAAACAAGAATGATTACTATTACCTTATCGACAAAATACACAATTTCAAGGATGAAATGTAAAAATTACAACTTTTTTAACTTTTATTTGCATTTTTTAAAAAGGTTATTTTAAATTAGTACCGCTATTGAAGCTAACTAACTTTTTCATAATCCAACCCCCGGGATTCAAGCAATTGAGTCCCTTTTTTTATTAGTTTTGGAGTTGGGAGTTTTGGAGTCATGGAGGAGAAGATGAAACTCAGAACTAAAAACTCCGCAACTTTTACTTTCCTTACAGCACCAGTTCTTCAAACAATCGTTGCAAGGTTTCTTCCGGGTCGGCGCTAAAACCGGGATGTGGTCTTGAGGTTTGGATAACGGAACTCCTCATTGCTGTAAGCCATCGGAAACGTGAAGCCAGGTCCAGCCGGGCTATCGGGCCGCCGTCTTCACTTCCCCCACTTATCTTATCAAAGGATTCCAGATTTTCCTTCAGTTGCTCTACGGCTGTTTCACACGTAAAGAGCTTTAGTTTCTCTTCATTAATATGGTATAACGTTTTCAGGAACGCCTTTTGTTTGCAATAAAGTATGACCCCGACATTGAGGAATTCTTCCCGCTCCACCTGGGGTACCAGTCTTATTACCGCATATTCATACAACAGCATTTCTCGCATTCTTTGCTTCGTTTATAAAAATTCCGGAATTGGCCAGTCTCGTTGTTAAAAAGCGAAAGTATATTTCGCGTATCTGCTCCGGTGTTTCTTCCGATTGTTCCCATAGCAACCACGTTTCCGGTATAAGGTCCACGATTTCCCTCAGTATTTCATCCGTAAGTATTTCCCGGAAGCTTCCGTCTACTTCATTCAGCATACCAGCCTGCGGAAGCAATACATGATCTTTGATGTAGACAAAAGGCGTCTTTGCCTGTTGCTCCCAATTGTTCCAGGAATGATGGAAATAAAACGCGGCCCCGTTGTCTATAAGCCATACTTCTTTGTGCCAGAGCAACATGTTGGTATTCCGGAAAGTCCTGTCTATATTGGTAATAAAGGCATCGAGCCAGACGATCTTCGACGCCAGTTCATCATCCACCTTAACGGCTACGGGATCAAAGTTAATGGCCCCGGACAAAAAATGGATTCCTATGTTAAGCCCGTGGCTCTCACGGAGCAGGTCCTGGATCTCTTCATCTCCCTCGGTTCGGCCAAAGGCTTCATCCAATTCCGCAAATACTATCTCCGGAACTTTAAATCCCAGTTTCCGGGCAATTTCGCCCCCCAGCAACTCCGCGATCAAGGCTTTCACCCCGTGACCGGCACCGCGGAATTTCACCACATACTTAAATCCGTCGTCGGCCTCGGCAATTGCCGGCAGAGACCCACCCTCTCTCAGGGGAGTGACGTAACGGGTGACTTTTACATTTCTAATTTCCACAGAAGACATTCTTTCCGGTTTTCTCTGACAAAAATAGTGTATTCTCCAAACTTTATCCGGAAAAGCATATCATGTCCCGGAAATTAGATGTTTACTCAAGGACATCTGTCAAAATAATGGAATTCCTTAAGGATTAATTTTTCATCATGAGTAAAAAAAATAAAAAAACGTATCTTTACTCTTCACAGCAAACACCTGAAAACATGAAACATATACCCACTTTACTACTGATATTCTTTTCTCTCGGAACCTTGTACGCCCAGAAACTGGAGGGTACATGGAAACTGACCCACAAAAACGGAACGGAAATCAACGATATGGAATACATCCGCATATACCAGGACGGATATTTTGCCTTCGGAGGCAAAAAAATGGAGGGCAACGAGTTTACGGATACCGGTGGAGGCGAATATATCCTGAAAGGAGACCAATACATGGAAATACCGGATTTTTATACAGCCGATCCGGAAAAGATAGGTAAGAAACAAACCTATTTACTGGCCGGTACGGGTAAGCAGATCGTTTTGAAACAGGCAAACGGCGACACCGAAACATGGACCAGGGTTTCCGACCAGAAAGACGACCTTACCGGGAACTGGGTCATTACCGGAAGAGCCAACCCGGAAGGAGAAGTTAGTGAAATGACCCCTGGCGATCGCCGGACGATAAAAATATTGAGTGGCGCGAGGTTTCAATGGATTGCCTTTAATTCCAAAACCAAAGAATTCCACGGTACCGGTGGTGGTACTTACACCGCCCGGGACGGAAAGTATACGGAGCAGATCACATTTTTTTCCAGGGATAACAGCAGGGTCGGCGCTTCTTTGGAATTCAATTACGAAGTTAAAGACGGCAAATGGCACCATAGTGGAAAAAGCTCTGCCGGAAAACCGATCTACGAAATATGGTCCGGATACCACGAGGCCTATACACCGGAAGAATAAGAAACTCTTTTATTCCAGGACAACCCCGTATTTCTTCAGTAACCCGGCTGCCCCATCCATAGAAAACCTGGCTTTTCGAAGGCGGTTCCCGTCGGGGTCTATCGAAAAATTGAACGAGGTCCGGAAATCGGCGCCTTCCAGGTTGGTGTTCTCAAAAACCGCCCCGGTGAGATCACAGTTTTCAAAAATGGCGTTTTGAAGATCACATTCACGGAAATCCACACCTTCAAGTTTGCAGTCTTTAAAGTAAGTCCCTTTTAACTTCATACGGTGGAAAGAAGAAAAATCCAAAGCGGAATTTTCAAAGCGAAAAGCAAGCAGTATGTCGTTACATCGGTCAAAAGAAACTCCCAATAGCTTGCAATGTTCAAAACAAATATCCCGAAAGGCAGAATGTACCGGCTTTGCCATACTGAGATCGCAATGCGAAAAACGGCATTCGAAAAAATCGATCCCGGACAGGTCCGCACGCGAAAAGTTGCAGCGTACAAACGAGCAGTCCTCATATTCTCCCTTTTCCGGCGGCTTCACGGAAAAATCCGTATTCTCGAAAGTTTTATCATAAAAGACCATGCTTCCCTCCTGTTATTTATGTGCCGTTTCCATCTTATTAAAAAGGTCCCATACCACTACCCCGGCGCTTACCGAAATATTGAGGGAATGCTTGGTGCCGTATTGCGGTATTTCTATAACTTCATCGCAATCGGACACGACTTCCTGCGCCACCCCTTTTACCTCATTCCCGAAGATCACTGCATATTTTTTCCCGGTTTCCGGAACAAAATCGTTAAGTAGCACCGCATTTTCCGCCTGTTCTATAGCCACAGTAACAACACCTTCCGTTTTTAATTTGTTCACAAGTGCAAGGGTATCTTTCACATATTCCCAATCTACACTGTCCGTAGCACCAAGAGCGGTTTTATGGATGTCTTTATGCGGAGGGGTGGCTGTTATACCGCACAGATATATCTTTTCGATCCGGAAGGCATCGGCTGTGCGGAATACGGACCCGGTATTATTAAGGCTTCTTATATTGTCAAGGATGATGATCAAAGGCGTTTTTACCGTGCTTTTAAATTCTTCCACCTGTAAACGTCCCAGCTCGCTGTTCTTCAGTTTTCGCATACTTCCTGTTTTTCGTTACACTATGCAAAGCAAAATTAATCTTTTGTCATCCAATATAAAACCCGGGGATGGGGTCTTTTCCTCCGAACAAAAATTTCAAACGGATAAAATTATTCATAAATTCGCCCTTATCAAAGTGACGGGAAGATAGAGTGAGGAGAAAACAAGGTGACAGGCCTTATTTTGACACACAACTTTAAGATCGTTGAGGACAGAAAGTATCAATGCAGAAAAGTTAAAAACCTTAAGCTTTGTATATTAAACCTATAAACTATAAACAGCTTGGCATCTACAAAAAGTAAGAAGGAAACGCCGTTAATGAAGCAGTACAACCAGATCAAGGCAAAATATCCGGATGCCCTGCTCCTGTTCCGTGTGGGAGATTTTTACGAAACCTTCGGGGCAGATGCCGTAAAGGCCGCCGGCATACTGGGCATTGTACTGACACATCGCAACAATGGCGGGGATCGTAGTGAACTGGCCGGTTTTCCACACCATTCCCTCAACACTTACCTGCCCAAACTGGTAAAAGCCGGTGAGCGCGTGGCTATCTGCGACCAGCTGGAAGATCCCAAACTCACCAAAAAGATAGTAAAACGGGGTGTAACCGAACTCATAACCCCGGGTGTGGCCCTGAACGATGATATTTTACATGCCAAGACCAACAATTTTCTCTGCGCCCTGCATTTTGGTAAAAAACAGATCGGGCTTGCTTTTTTGGATATTTCCACGGGGGAGTTTCTGACCTCCCGCGGAAGTACGGAATACGCGGACAAGCTGTTGCGGAACTTCAATCCGAGTGAGGTCCTGGTATCCAAGAAAAACAAACAGGAGTTCCTTTCCGTATTCGGTAACGACTTTCATTCCTTTTTTATGGAAGACTGGGTATACCAGGAAGACTTCGCCCTGGAAACCCTGATGAACCATTTTAAAACAAGTTCGCTAAAGGGTTTCGGAATAGACCACCTTACAGAAGGCATCGTTGCTTCTGGTGCGGCTTTGCATTACCTCTCGGAAACCCAGCACAACCAGCTCCAGCACATTACTTCCGTAAACCGGATAGCGGAGGACGAATATGTGTGGATGGACCGCTTTACGATGCGTAACCTGGAATTGTACAGTTCCACCGCCACCAATGCCGTAACGCTCATTGACATTATAGACAAAACCATTTCGCCCATGGGAGGCCGTATGTTGAAACGATGGCTGGCCCTACCGCTTAAAAATACCGGAAAAATAAAACAACGACACCACGTGGTCCGGTATTTCCTGGACAACGACGTCGTATTGCAGAAAATACGAAACCAGGTGAAGCAGATCGGCGATATCGAAAGGCTTATTTCCAAAGTAGCTACGGGAAAGATCAACCCGAGGGAAGTCATTCAGCTCAAAAACTCCCTCGAAGCCATCATACCGATAAAGGCACTGGCATCGGAAAGCGGGGAAGAAGCGTTGAAATTGTTGGGGGACAAACTACACTTATGCGATACCCTGCGTGCAAAGATCAAAGAGACCCTGAACGAAGAAGCACCGGTAAACATCCAAAAAGGCAATGCCGTAGCTTCCGGGTTCTCCACAGAACTGGACGAATTACGAAGCCTCGCCTTTTCGGGCAAAGATTATCTCGACCAGATGCTGGAACGGGAATCACAAAGGACAGGTATCCCTTCATTGAAAATCGATTCCAATAATGTATTCGGCTACTATATCGAAGTCCGCAATGCACACAAAAACAAAGTTCCCGAAGAATGGACCCGAAAACAGACACTGGTAAACGCGGAACGCTACATCACGGAAGAACTTAAGGAATACGAGGCGAAAATATTGGGAGCCGAAGAAAAAATACTCCAGTTGGAACAAAAATTGTTCGCACAACTGGTGGAGTGGATGAAACAGTTCATTTCTCCCGTACAGGCCAATGCAGCATTGATAGCGCAACTGGATTGCCTCAGCGGCTTCGCCCGACTTGCGGGGGAAAACCATTACGCCTGCCCGCAGATTGAGGAATCTTTCGAATTGCAGATAAAAAACGGAAGGCATCCTGTTATCGAAAAGCAACTACCCATAGGCGAAGCGTATATAGCCAATGATGTTTTCCTTGACCGGGAACAGCAGCAGATCATTATGATCACAGGGCCCAACATGAGTGGTAAATCGGCCATATTACGGCAAACCGCCCTTATTGTTCTCCTCGCGCAGATGGGAAGTTTTGTCCCTGCCGATGAAGCCCGTATTGGTATTGTAGACAAGATCTTTACCCGTGTCGGTGCCAGCGATAACATATCTATGGGAGAATCCACTTTTATGGTAGAGATGAACGAAACGGCTTCCATCCTGAACAATATTTCGGAACGCAGCCTGGTACTCCTGGACGAGATAGGCCGGGGAACCAGTACGTATGACGGAATTTCCATAGCATGGGCCATCTCCGAATACCTGCACGAACATCCCTCAAAGGCGAAGACACTTTTTGCCACGCATTATCACGAGCTCAATGAAATGAGCGAGACCTTCCCCCGTATAAAAAATTACAACGTATCGGTAAAGGAACTGAAAGACAAGGTACTCTTCCTGCGCAAACTGGTTCCGGGAGGTAGCGAACACAGCTTTGGTATTCACGTAGCCAAAATGGCCGGAATGCCGCAACAGGTCATCCGGAAAGCAAATAAAATTCTTAAGAAATTGGAAAAATCGCATTCCGCAAGCGAATTGTCCGACAACTTGAAATCGGCCCACGACGATATGCAACTGAGTTTCTTTAACCTGGATGATCCCCTTCTCGAAGATATTCGCGAAGAAATATTGCATACGGATATCGATACGCTGACCCCTGTGGAAGCATTGATGAAACTGAACGAAATAAAACGTATGCTTATCAAAACCAAATAATGACAGGTACAGGGTAGAAGTATAATCATTTCACTTTCAACAGTCTTGTATATCTGGTGTAAAAAAGCGGGATAGCAACGGTTAAAAAAGCAGTCTTTTTTAAAAAAATTCTTTGCTATTTATAGAAAAGCGTTAAATTTGCATCCGCGATAATCCCCGGAAGGGTACGTTCTTATAAAACGCGAAAATAGCTCAGTTGGTAGAGCGCCACCTTGCCAAGGTGGAGGTCGCGGGTTCGAATCCCGTTTTTCGCTCGATATCGGCTCCAGTTTACCCTAGGTTCATCTGCACTAAGCGCAGTCAAAGAACTCAATCACCGGAGTTGTTGAAATAGTTTAATTTCACGCTCGGGTGGTGGAATTGGTAGACACGTTGGACTTAAAATCCAATGAGCAGCAATGTTCGTGCGGGTTCAAGTCCCGCCCCGAGTACAGAAAAGCCTTGTAAAGTATTTATTTTACAGGGTTTTTGTTTTTATACTGACAATTTCACTGACAGAATTAGTTTCTTAACGTTCCTGCCTCCCCTAATTTCGTAATTTTCTCGAACCGTAACGCTGCTATGCTCCCGATAAAATCGGGATCCAAAATTACTTCATTAGTGAACAAAAGCATGACTTTTCGCTCAAATACAACAACTCAAGACGAGTTCAAATAAAGATTACAGAAACGGACCCGGAACTCTTGGAATTACTGTCTTTGAAAGATAATGAAGTCTATGATTTACAGCCGGACTTCAGCAAAGCAGGTTGGACCTATACCAAAAATGAAATTCCTTCGCCATTAAGGGGGAATACCTTCTGTTTACATCACCACATATACCCGCTATCCTTTAAAAGGAAAAGCTCCGCAACTTCATTATAGCTATGACTTTGACCAGAGAGGTAGTGAGTTATCGGAAGGTGTGGCCGGCCTTATGAAGGTATTAGGGCCATCGGAAGCCTCCTATTCCATAACATCCAAGGCTCCAGGGTCTAGTAGTATTATCGCCACCACCAACTGTACGTCCTGAAGATTACCTACAACTTTCCTGGGAACAGGTGGACTTCGGACATGCCTATGTTTCGCCCCTTATAGCTCCCGACCCCCTTCTTAAAGTAAGTATAGATAAGCTTATCCAAAAGACAAATCCTCTCCTCTTTCATCTTCTTATCGCCCCTTCGCTTTCGGGATCAATAAGTAACTATCATTTTAAATAAGAATTATTAAAGATATTTTTCGGATTTGGGGATTCCGGGAAACACAGTTCAGATAAACGATTGTGCCCACAACCTTATATATTTTTTAAAATAGTCTGCATGGTGTCTGAGCATTATAGAAAAGAAACTACTAAAACTGAAAATGATATTTTGGTGTGCTCCCGTAGCATTCATTTGGCAAACGCCCTTTATTATGTTGGTTCCCGTCTTCTGTCTTTATCCTGAGATTGTCCAGGTATTTTTGATCTTGCATTTTCATGAACGATCGGACCAATTCAATGTTCAGCAGATCAATCAAACGCCTCATGACCACTACGCTCGAATGACCACAAACAACTATGGGACCAACAGTTAAATTATAAAGTCACCCCTGATTTTAAACTTATCCGCATACCTGTTGCTTCGAAGCAATGGGTCTCGATAGATCGCAATAAAAAGCCTCCCTTAATTTCCAAATACCTTACCCGGAAATCCTCACCCATTTCAGGTAAAAAACAACCTCTCCCTGTTGGGAAGATATGGGAGGCGTACATATAAGAAGTTCCTCCCCTTCAACACGGACATACCTCACTTGCTTACTTCCTATCCAATTGGGAAGCAGGCTGCCCTCAACCGTATGTACAATTTCACCGGGGCGTGTTTCCTCATACTTCCCGTAATAAGCCAGGTAGCCATCAAAAGCCATGCGTATTTCCTCCTGAGTACCACTATTGATTGAAGTGGAATTGAAAAGAGGGCGTTCCGGCCTCATTAACTGCGCATTCATCAAGCCACTCTTATCATACATTAATATCCCCTCAACACTTTCTCCGAAATAGTGAACGGGTTTGTTATCATTATCGTAATATACCCATGAAAGCAGTTTCCAGGTACCTACAATTTCTTCCTTAATAAATCTATTTGTCATAATTGGTCAGTTATTTACATAATTCATTCAATAAATGCCTGAATAAAAACATGTGCTTCGATAGTTGCCATATTCTTTATAATATTATTTTATCCGGTACCAGCGCTCTTACTTCCTCCGCTATCATAGCGGTTAGGTACAAACGATCATTTTCCAGGTAGCGGTGTCCTCCCGGCCTGGAAATCACTTTAACCGGTTGTGAGGTTTCAAAACGCCATTCTTCGACCTGTTCCCTGTTAACACGCTGGTCTTCCTTGCCATGAATGGTTATCAGGGGAACAGGCAACTTTTGCTTCGGGACATAACGGTAACGATTCAGTAGAAGCAAATCGTCCCGTAAGCGTTTTATCAACAATTGAAACAATTCCTTATCCTGGTGTCGAATTTTTTCTAGATGTGGAAATATCCCGGTGAGTTCTGTATCGTTAAATGTACTCATTACTTCCCGGGGGAAATAATTCACAGGCCCGGGCATTCCCGAAAGAATCAGTTTTTCGGGCAAGTTATAATGTAAGATTCTAAGTTCCCTTGCAATCTCAAATGCCAGTAATCCCCCCATACTGTGACCAAAAAACAGGAAAGGTTTATCCAGGATCGGTAAAAGTTCCGATATGATATCGGTAACAAGCCGATATATGTCCGTATAGGTATTTTCAGTTAACCTCGTTCCCCGCCCCGGCAGTTCCAAAGCTACCAGTTCTATGTCTGTCCCTAACAAGTGTTCCCATCCCTGAAACAAAGAAGAATCCCCCCCGGCATCATGAAAGCAAAACAACCGATACCTGGCTTCTGGCCGGGGTCGGGAAATAACAAACCAATCCGTAATATCCATAGCTGCCTTATTTGTGCCTGCAGCTACGGAATGTTCCTTATCTTCCTGATTATCCATAGTATCTACAATCAGTGCTGCATAAGCCGCTATGCTGGGATGAGACCAGAAGGCGGAGACCGGTAACTTCAAGGAAAGTTCTTCCTCCAGGTCATTGCGCAGCAGTAGGGTCATAAGCGAATCTACGCCGACATTTTTAAATGTTACGGAAGGGCGGATACGGCCCGGGGGTATTTTGGTGATTCCCGCAACATGCTTCACCAACAGCTGCTCTGCCGCTTCCTGCTTTTCCTCCCTGGAAGAAAGGGATTGAAAACGGGAGAGGAATTCTTCACTATCCTGTTCTTCATCTTGTTCCGGATGAGAAAAGGTCCCTAAATAATGGTCTTGTGCAAGCTGTTCTCCAAGTAGTTTTCCTTCCAGTTTTTTTATTTTCAGTACCGGATTTCCGGTATAATCATAAATAGCTATATCTGCGGAAATGGTCGTCCCTCCCCCTTCTTCATTTTTCAGTATTCCGAATACAATGCTTCCATACAACTCCTGGGCACCATCCGGAATACCGGCTATTGTTATTTCTTCCGCAGCTGTAAGAAATGCAGCCCGCCCGGGTTGTATTCCGGTATTTTCTATGGCTGCATAGTATATCGGCTGAAAACAAGCATCCAGTAATCCCGGATGTACCCGATAGCTATCTGCGGACTCCAGGATGTGCTTGTCCGGCCGGATACGAAAATGTACCTCTTCCGGGAACCTGTCATTCTTGCCGATCTCCCGAAGTCCCAGGAACGAACCCTGATAATCTAATCCCAGTGTTCGAAGGGCATTGTAATAAGATAATGCCTCGGGAATTTCATCCGTCCGGAGGAGCTCTACAATTTTTGTGAAATGTAATTCAGCCTGTGACCGGAAAACAATCTTTCCCATAGCAACCGGTTCCCATTGACCGTCATCATATATATGATCGGCCTTTACAAAGAATTTAAACGAAAAACCTTTATCCTGACGATCTAACTTGCATTGTATGGTTATACATCCTTCTAGTGGTAAAATAACGGATTTCAAAAAATGTAGCCCGGTAATAACTGGAACATCTGTAGTGTTCTCTTTGCCTACTACCTGTAAGAGCATTTCGATATAAACCGATTCGGGGATGACAAAAGCATCATTAATCCTGAAATCTTTTAGGAAAGATAACATTTCCAGGCTGATTTGCCTTTCCAGGTAGCGGGTATCTTCGGAATCGGCAAGAGGTATGGCCTTCCCCTCTAACGGGAACCGGGGACTTTTTCCGGTATCGGTCACCAGGTGAGACCTGTCTTTGATCTCAAAATGTTCGCGCTGAAAAGGATAATTCGGCAATACCACATCCGGTGCCTTGGTGGTACCGTAAAAACGGGTCCAATCTATAGTATACCCCTGTTCGTATAAGTTTCCCAGGTTTCTGTACAGTGATGGCAGTTCCGGTTCTTCCCGGTAAAGCGAGGCTGCCGTAATTATTTGTTTTTTAAAATCTCCGGCACACTCCTTTATCGCGTTCGACAACACGGGATGGGGTCCGATCTCCATAAAAATCGTATATCCCTCATTCATCAAATATGTCATAGCAGAAGTGAACTGTACCGTATTTCGCAGGTTATCCACCCAGTAATCTGCATGAAGTTCCTCCCCGTCTACTATCTTATTCCGGCAAGTAGAGAAAACCGGGATCGTTCCGGGTTGTGGTTTAATATCCTGTAGTGCTTCCTTGAGTTCTCCTGTAAGCGGGTCCATTTGCCTACTGTGGGAAGCCACATCCACTTTTACCTGCCGACAGAAAATATCCCGCTGCTCCAGTACGGATTTGACCTTATCCATAACTTTTTGGTCTCCCGCCAATACGGTAGACCTGGGACTGTTGTTTACGGCAACGGACAATTCCGGGTATTCCCTTTCTATCCATCCACTGGCTTCTTTATAGGACAGTTCCGTGACCATCATCGCCCCTCTCTTACCACTCACTGTTTTCATCAGGGCGCTACGCTTACAGATAATACGGGCGGCATCATCCAGGGATAATATCCCCGCAATATGTGCAGCTGCCACCTCCCCCATACTATGTCCTACCACTCCATCCGGGTATATGCCCCAGGACATCCAAAGCCTGGCCAGCGCTATTTGTATGGCGCACAAGGCAGGTTGGATGACATCGATTTCCTGTAAACGGTTGATCTCCGGAGTAGCTTGCAGCACCTCCACCAGGTTCCAGTCCGTGTAGGAACGGAAAGCCCGGGCACAGGCTTCTATGACCTCTTTAAACACCGGCTCTTTTTTAAGAAGTTCCTTTCCCATGCCAATCCATTGTCCTCCTTGCCCGGGAAACACCATGACCAACTTATTTATGGATGAGGATAGATTAAGGGGGATGATCTCCTCCGTCCCCTGTGCAAAATTTTCCAGTGCTTCGAGCAATTCATCCCTGTGCTCTGTCGTAAATAATACCCGGTGATCAAAAGCCGGTTTTAACATAGCGGATGCAACACAAATATCCCGAACAACAGTGTCCGGCGCATTTTTTAATATTGCGGCATAAGCCCTTGTATAATCTTTTAAGGCCGCTGTGGATTTAGCCGAGACCGGGAGGCAATACCCTGTTCGGGTAATCGGTGCAGGGGACTTTGTAATAGCGTAACTTTCCCGGTATTCTTCCAGGATCACATGGGCATTGGTCCCTCCCCATCCGAAGGAATTGACCCCGGCTTTCAAACGTTCCCCGTTAAGAACAGGCCACGAAGTGAGTTGATGCTGTACCGCAAGTTTGAGGGATTCGAAGGGAATATCTGGATTCGGGGTCCGATAGTGGAGGCTTGCCGGTAACTGCTTGTGTCGCATGGAGAGCACCACTTTTATCACCCCGGCTATACCTGCCGCGCCTTCCAGGTGTCCTATATTTGTTTTTACAGAACCAATGTGCAACTTATTCTCTTCTCTTCCCCTGGAAAAAAATGTTCCAAGGGCTTTAGCCTCCGTAGGGTCCCCCACTTTGGTACCGGTTCCGTGAGCTTCCACATAATGTACTTCATGTGGGGATATTCCTCCTTCTTTATAGATTTTATGGAGTAGTTGTTCCTGTGCGGGAATACTGGTGGCTGGCAGGTTTGTATTATGGCCGTTATTATTGACGGCCGTATTGCGTATAACCGCATAGATTTGATCTCCATCCGCTTCAGCCCGTGACAATTCTTTTAACAGGAGAACCCCTCCGCCCTCTCCGCGAACAAAGCCATCTGCTGCCCTGTCAAATGCACTACATTGTCCTTTTGCAGACAACCCGCCGAACTTCGAAAGCAACACATACTGCCCGGGATCGAGAAGATGGTTGACCCCACCCGCAACAGCCAGTTCCGTATCTCCTTCCCACAAACTCCTGCATGCCAGGTGCAGTGCTACCAGGGAGGCAGAACAACCGGTATCCACGACCAGGCTGGGTCCGGTAAAACCATAAACAAACGAGATCCGGTTGGCAATGATATTGGCAGCCCGTCCTAATGCAGAATGTGAGGATACCAACGCATTTTTCTGCCGGCAATAATGTTCAAAATCATTCCATATGTTTCCTATATACACTCCGGCCCGGCTTCCCTGTACTTTATCGAACGGTATATTCGAATTTTCTATAGCTTCCCATACCAGTTCCAGCATTAATTTCTGGGAAGGGTGCATTTCGGAAGCTTCCGCCGGGGAAATACGGAAAAACAAAGGGTCAAAATCGTGAATATCCGTTAGCATCGAAGCCTCCCGCTGATAGGTTTTATTCACGGCCTCGGGGGAAGGGTCATAAAAATCCGCCACCTCCCATCTTTCTTTGGGTATGGAGGTAACCGTATTTTTACCTTGTTTCAATAATTCCCAGAATTCCGATAATGTAGATGCCTGGGGAAAACGGCAGGACATGCCTACTATGGCAATGGCTTTTTGACAAGAAGAATCGTTTCTGTCTGAATAAGTTGGGGCTTTCTCATACATGAAAAATCAGTTTTAAGTTTATAAGTCAGGTAAGTATTTTCATCTGTATTGATTATAAAATAGAATCCGTTGACTGGTTAAAACAAAAATATTTTAAACATATATTATGTAGTTTCTTTTGGGGCAACATCCAAGTATAAATTTATAAATATTTAACCCACACTAAATGCAGGAAAAAACAAACAACACACCAATGACACTTTAAGATTTGTGAGATACATAATATTCTCTCCCTCATTCTGTCAAGAAGCTAAAAAAACCGGCAGTTCAATCCTGAAAAAGAATATAATCTTCATCTATATCCCGCTAGGAAGGAAGAATAACATTTATCCCCACCCCGCTCTTGGGAACGATATCAAACTTAATCTTGATCCGTTTCACCATTCCTTTTTGGTGGTACGGGATATCCCCCTGGTTCGTACCGTGGTGTTCCGCTTCTATAATACCAGGAATTCAAACCACTGATCATTAGCTTTATGTAGTAAATAAACTCTTCTGTCTCTTTTTGATACGGACTGAAATCCGGAAGATGGTTTGATAATGTTACAAATTCATCTACAAATTCATCATGAATCCTCATCCCTTCCGCACAGGCTTCATCAAAAGACAGTTTGTTATGATGCTGTAATAATGTGATGATATTGAACATCTCTGATTCTATCGGTATCTCCTTTTTGATACTGGCAAAATCATTTTGAAGTGCAACAATTATGGCCTCAAGCATTACCAGGCGCTGGATAACCGTATGATTATAAATAAAGTCAGGCAAAGCAAAACCGGTCAAGAGACTAATCTGGTCAATAAATGGTATCATTCCAATAGAATTGGCGCGAATCAAATGAAAGAGGGAAACGGGGGGAATGTCTTTACTGATCTTATACGGTGATTCCTCCATGATCCCATCGGCAATAAAGCGGTATTTATAATTCCTGGCTATCCGTTCCATCCAGAAGTCGGGCATCCCGAGGGCGATCCATTCCTTTCTGCCGGTTTGCATTTGACGAAGTATCCCCATTTCTTCCGGCCGGGGATCGTCCCCCATCATTACATCAAAAATCCGGTCCCTGAAAGCCGCTATTTCCGCTACCGGTAAAAGTTCTACATAATCATCTGTTATTGTCATGTAAATTACAAAACGCGCAATGGCACGCACTTTGTCCCGGTCGGTAATTGTGGGTACCATATAAGGCCCTACGTCAACCAATCGCATTTTTTTATATCTTGCCAACGCTTCCGATGATAAAAATTGATAATCCCGGTCATACCAGTTGTTCTCTTCTTCGTAGAAAGTGCCGCTCAAGGGGCTTTGAATGGTTGGCCAGGGATAGGTGGGTTTAGGTACCTGTATTGTTTTTTGCATGGTATTAATTTTTAATAGTATGAATCCTTAAGTTATAATGTTCCGATTGTTTTTTAACATGTCCGCTGAGGGAAATCCCGTTGTGGTATTGTAACGGGCAAGATCAAAGGAGACCGTTTTCCATCCGCTCAGGGTAATACTCATATAGTGCACCCAATTAACTACAGCGCTATGCCACTCTCCGAAATCGGGAAGGCTTCGCTGCAACATCAAAAATTCTTTCAGGTCTTCGCTATGCATGCGGATGTCTTCGGCACAGGCCGCTTCGATAGAAATCCCTTTCTGATATTCGATGACCTTTACCATGTTGTAATAAATCCCCCCGGTAAGCTGGTCTTTCTGTAAAGACTGCACGTCGTTGTACAAAAGCATCATCCGGCTGGCCAGGGTCTGTAACCTCCTGATCACAGGGTGGTCATGAATTTCATCGGGCAAGGTCACCCCGGTGTCGATCTCCGTAAGTTGCAAAAACGGGTAAAGACAAAGGGAGGCTTCCCGTATGGCCAGGCATTCGGCAATGCCAGGATATTCATGATTGGCTTTATATATCAACTCCTTTTCCAAACCGTGAAAATAACGGTCTATCATGGTGACAAACCTGTTGTAGGAAGCCGGGGCGAGGTATAGCAAAAACTCTTTTCTTAAAGAGCCTAGTAAAGGCTCCAAGGGAATACGGGAGTTTTCTCCTGTCATCTCTCCATTGAGCACAGCCAGGGAACGATCGCGTATGAAAGGAAGTTCTTCGGGGGTGATCTCCTCGTACATATCATCGTTATACAGCGTCCAGAGCATCAGCCGGCATACCGGCAAAAGGCGTTCGTGGCCCGCTGTGGGAAACCAATGTGAAGCAATATGCGCCGTTCGGGTGTTTTTGTATTTTTTACGAACGGCTTCATTCTCTTGGTAGAGATAAAGATAGGCCCCGTCTATCCATTCATTATCCGTAATGTGTTGCAAGGTGTCTACATACGGATTTTTAAAACAGGGAAAGGGGTAGCGGAATTCATTCTGAAGAATTTTCTTAATGTTCATAATATGATGAATTGGAGCAGGTTTAATATAAAAATCAGAGCAACAACTCCCTGGTAAAAAAACACCAGACGGGGAGCAGTAAGGATCAATGAGGCCAAAACAATTTATATTGTAATGGTTTTCAGATAAAATTAAGTGAATATTCGGGATCTTCATTATGGATTTCCGTAATCAGGTAAAAAATTACTTTTTATATAGTTCACCTAATACATATTCTACTCTCTCAATTCTACTAAGACCTATTCCTGTTTGTTTAAGATAAATTTCGAAAATATCATTCCCGCGTTCCTTCGTCGTTTATCCTTAATCCCTTCTGAAAAGTATGAAGGTGAGTCCAGGGATTATCAGTTTGTTGCTCAAAATGGAAGATTATTTTCGGAAAGATAAAGACAAGCAATAAATATCCAATTCCTCTCTTATGAATACAACAAAAAAAAGAATCACAGGGAGGGAGCCTGTCTGCTAGCTGGGTTGTTCCCTTCCGGCTATGGTATAGGACATTCGCAAGAAGGTGGCCTATTTCCGATTAACAAGGCTTAATATGAAAACCGATTTTTTAGTCCGATTCCCATATACCAAATTACCAAGAATTTATTCCTAAACTTAAAACAAAGTATAAACGATGTACGCATCGTGTACATACTTTTAAAATACCAAAAAGTTTGATCTACACATGAATCATTGTACAAAGGTAGGCTTAGGGCTGCTGAAGCACCTGTGGGGATGCAGCGGGAAATACCTACTGTGAAACGGAAAAAGACGACCAACTGGAAACCTGGTCTGAAGAGCTTCCGGAAGCGGAATTAAAACTGGAAGACGAGCCGGATAATGCAGCTTTAATCAGCCGTATCTCTGCCCTTGAAAATGACATTGAAGCCCTGCAAAATGCTGAACAGTAGATGTGGGAGATCTATGAATGGTGGATAGTAACCCTCTGGCTGGCCCATAAACTGGAAAATTACGGGGAGCCAATGCTTAGCGATGGACAAAACCATTACTGGGGACGCTGTACCACCGAATACTTACCCTTCCAATTGTAAAATGTCGCCTGACTGATGCCCTGCTCCCGGCTGAGATCAGAAACCGAACGACCCGAATCTTGCAAGGCAAGAATCTTGATGATAATTCATTTAAATTCGCCCAAGATACGTAAAAACCTTATGAAGTACTGATTTCACTGGTTTTTTGATTTTTTAGGCAACAAAATTTTCATTGCCCATTTTTATCCGTCTTGGGTGGCTCACTTTATCCGTTCTTTCCAGCTAAGCATGTCAAATCGCCAAAGGACTCGACCAGAAAGAAATTAAGTGAACCTGATTTTTCTCCTTTATATAAATAGAACATACCCTAAATTGGGATTTTGTATCGACTATGTCGAAAAATCCCTCAAAACTCAAAGATAACACATCGATTGACAATTTTCCTGCCCAAAAAACTCCCTGAGAGATAAATCTTTCTCCCTCTGGCATAAATGTTTTCGTTTTGGATTTGGGAACTTTATACTGTATTAGAGCCTGTTTAAACAAGATCCCCGATTTCAAGTTCGGAGTTTCGGGAATCAGGCCTCTGAAATACGATGTGCATGTAAGTGAAATTGTTAAAAATCCTACACAAAAGTATTCCCCCGTTATACTTTTTGTATCCACTTAGGATACCGGGTTTAATATTGAAAGCAGTAATTTTATTTTGATATACCGGCAGTCGAAGCGTGGTCCATAAACTTTAAAAATGATCGACTCCATCACTGCCAAACAAAGCATAAACCCCTATGCTATATGAAAACACCATACGACCTAATCTTTAAACCGCAAGAATTAGTATACGCTAACCCCGTTGAAAAGCTGCCCGAATGGTGCCGCTTCCCAATGTCCTTTGCCGAGCGGTGCCATTACTACCATTTGCGGGAGATGGAAATCCTAAGCCAATATATTCATCATCCCCCATTTTATATCGATATGTTTGAGATCAAGGCCAACAGGCCCATGGCTGTCCCGTTTGAAGTTCCCAGGCGACAGTTGTTTCTCTATTTTATGCTTGGCGGTACCCTGTCCATCACCTCCGTAAATAAGCGCCTTGTTACACAGGTAAACACCAATACATTTGCCATGTTGTATTATGGAAAGGGGCAATATACGGCACACACCGACAAAGGCCATCACACCGTTCTGTTTGCAAATATGACCCCGGAATGGTTGGAAAACATCAGCATGGACTTTCCCGGCCTTCAATTTATGCTCGAAAAATTCAGGCATAGTTCCAGGCCCTACCACCTTATGCACCCCTGCCGTATAGACCGCAAGGTACAACGCTGGCTTTATAAGGTATATAGCTATTCCAAGAACAATACGGGCGCTTTGGACGGCAACCTGCGTAAGTATCTTTCGTATATACTGGGGCACTATAATTCCGTATTGGGGCCACAGTACCACAAACTGGCCTACCGGGTGAAGATATACCTGGACGACCATTACCGCAGCAACCTTCTAAATGCCAGGTTCCTTGCTTTGCAGTTTCAGGTTACCGAACGTACGCTCCGCAACCACTTTAAACGGGAATACGGTATGACCCCGTACGAATACTACAGCAGGCTCAGGATCACCGATGCTATAAGGCAAATGGAACTCCATGACCTGAATATCAAGGATGTTTACCTGTCGGTGGGATATGGTGATGAAAGTACTTTTCGTTATGCGCTTAAGAAGTTTCTAAAATAAGTTTCACCCCCCCTGTTTTTTTATCTCCAAAAGTTCCTTCCTTTTCCCTATTTCAACACAAAAAAAGCCACCTATCGCTATGACCATTAACAAACTTTAACATTTAATTGGAAAAATTGGAACGTTTTGAGCAAAGTCTGCACAATTTTTACCAAATTTTCCTTTCGCATCGTAAAACCCGGTTCTAATTTTACTGTATTCATTGGGACTGCTTATAGCAATCCCGGAAAAATGAATACCAACTGAGTACAATATATGTATTGCGCAATACATACAGGGGATGCCGAAAACCTGATAGAGTAGGCGTAATTTTTAATTTTTTTAGTCATGAAACGTCTTAAATTGATTTTGCCTTCATTGGCATTCGTTTTAGCTATTGGACTGGCCTTTGCCATCGAGCATAAAGCCCCGGGAGATCTTGTCCTGGAAATTGATGGAGTTCTCTATAATTCTCCGATTGATTGCGATGGTTCTGGTCAGAACTGTACTGCACAAATCTTAAAAGATGGTGCCGTGCAGGAGTTCCAAGTGCTGAGAGAGACCGCTACGGGGGACTATGAACCAGAAGAAACAAGTGCACCAAACAACACAGTCTTTCCATTTTCTTCGTTGACCCCGGTAAACCCTTAAATAGTCATAAAAACTTATAAAAGGCTATTTGTAAAGAAAGATACTCAGGTCATAAACCATGTTTGACCTGAGTGTCTTATTACTGTTTATATGTGCTTTTATGGTATTTCTACATCTTCCTTATGCTCCCGGAATACAAACTCATATTGGTGATTTTCCTTTAAATATTTTGCAGCTACTTTTTTGATGTCTTCCGCATTTAACGAACGGGCATATTGCATCACTTTTGTTTTAAGTTTCGGGGTGGACGTATATCTGCCAAAAAAAAGTGGATCCTCCAAAACGATATCTTTTGCTTCCATATCCAGCCCATGATCTTTGATGTCGGTTATCATGGCTTTGCACTGCGATCGTATCCATTCCAGTTCGTCATCCAGGGCATCCACATAAACAGTAAGGCTATACAAAGCATCTGCTTTCGAATACCGACCCTCCAGAGTTTCATTATATACACTTGCCCCTTTTATAAAACGGAGTTCCCGACCGACCTTAGGAAGTAGATATATATTGATCATATCCATGATAACACGGTCTTTCCAGTTATCCTCTGGAATCGGAAACACATAAGATAACATATAAGGTGTGGTATAGAGTTTGTATCCCGTCTTCATTTTATCGGCATAAAACGTGTGGTAAACAGGCCCTTGGGGTAATTCAATAACATTTTTGTTAAAAGTATTGACTGTTGGACAAGACGTGCAATCATCAGCAGGTAAATTTCCCAGGTATTTTTGCAATAAGGGTAAAACCTGCTCTTTTCTGTACTTGCCCTTGATTACAAATGTAAAATCAGAAGCATTACCAAAAATAGCGCTATAACATTCCATAGCCTTTCCATACTTCACATTTTGCTTTTCGTAAAATTGCTCTGTACTCATTAAATTGGTTGGAACTTTAAAGGCTGCAACTCCCAAAAAATTCGCGATGGCATTTGTCATATCCCTTTTCGGGGATACTTTTTCCGTTATTTTATCGAAATAACGCCTTCGAATTTGACCTTGCCATTGTGCAAACACCGAAGGATCTTCCCTCGGTGAAGTGAAATACAGATAAACAAGTTGCAGGTATTTTTCCAGGTCTTCGAATTTTGCCCTTGTGCTTACTGTCGAGGTAGCATCATTAATTTGTAATTGTACAGGTTCGGTATTGAGGGGAAACGCTTTTCCCAATTTGTTTCGAAGTGTCTTTCTATTAAAGACACCTGCACCACTTAGTTTAGCAATTTCCGGGGCACTGATTGCGGAATAATATTCGTCTTCCGGGAAACAGGACGCTCCCCTCGGGCTGGTTCCGATAATAGAGATACTCCCGGATGCATTTTTCTTAGGTTCGTCCCGGTCAAGTATTACCTTTACACCATTATCCATTTTCAATACCTCTAATCCCGTATCCGGGTCCTTTCCCGCCTTCTTATATCCTTGCTCTTTTAATTGTTCTACTTCCTTAGCACTCATTAAGGGAGAATTTTTTTCGCCGGACGGGGTTAAGGATGCCATATCGATGGTTTCTTTCCGTTCAACAGGTTGTTTTATAGCTTCTTTGATCCATCCCCGTACCTGCTTTTCTGTATAGGATAACGCAGGATGTCCGGCGGAAGCTGTAATATAGATGTCATCCGGCATGACGGAAAAATTGTCCTGCAAATAGATGTTGATGTCCTTCAGGGAAAGGTTATCTATCCATTGTTTGGTCACTACATTTTTTTGTGCAGGTAGGAGCTCTCCATATACAAAATGGTTTTTCAGTTGCTCTTCCCAATACTCGCTGCTGCTGGTCTCTTTGGCTGTTATGCGATTTAGCATCACCTGCTTTTGCTTGTCCCACTCCTGTGGTGTAAATCCATCTTTCCGGAGTTGTTGCAGTATGCTGGCTACCCGCTGGATATTTTCCCGTTCCGTCCCCGGTTTGTTGTCTATTGCTGGCATTCTGCAATAAGGATAATCTTTATCAGGAAATTCCATCTCCACGGTCGAACCCTTTTCGAACGTCCATGAAGGTACTCTCTTTTCCTTGAGTCGCTGGAAAATCATATTGTACATGGCCTTATACAGTTGTTCGTTAAGCCATTTTTCTTTGGTGTCCAGGTGCTTATGGAATTTTTTCACCCGGAAAAACAGGGATATTTCAGAGTTTTCCTTATTCCAGTCGGTAAACCGGCCTAATTCCATCCGTTGCACGGTCTTAAACCTAGGAGGAGCGGAATGGTAAAAAAAGCGTAAATCAAAATCATCCTTTTTTGCTGTCGCTTTTGGAATCTTACCGTATAAAGCAATAAGTTGCTGTTCCAGGCTATCCATATCCCGGATATTACCGGTGATAACCAATCCCATACGATCCGGACGGTACCAGCGTTGGTAAAATTCACGTACTGAAGTTACGGATATACCTCCCATATCATAAGTGGTCAGCCAACTTGTATACGGGGTTTCTCCATCAGCATTAAAAAATATTGCGGCATCCCTGACACTCTCATTAATAAACCTGTTTAAGCCAAATCCTTGTCCCTTGTAAAATGTTTCCTGCCTTACGCAACGGGCCTCACGTAAAACAAGTGTATCTTCCAACTCCATACTGGAAATATTGGCGAACCACTGTAGACGATCCTTTAAAGATTTAAAATCATTGCCCTGAACGCTGCTCCAATATGGAGTATACATACGGGCTGTAAGAGCAAATGTAGTACCACCTGATTTCTTAAATGTTGCATCGTTTTCCGAATAGAATTTTCGATAGCCTTCTATATACCCAAAATGCTCCAGTAAATGGGCATATTGCTCGGTTTCCCATAATCTTTCATTAAACCTACCGACCTTTACATAAAATCGCAAACTTATTTTATCCGTATCACCGGTCGGTTTTAAATAATAGGCAAAGCCATTAGGCAAACGCCCCATGCGGATACCTTGATCCAATGCAACCGAGTCCTGTACAGCACTCCCGGTATGGCAGGAGGTAAACGAATATAAAACCAGACAAACTAAAGCGAGTGGGCTTAATGGTATTAAAGATTTCATCATATAAACAGATTTTGTTATTAATCTAATTTCCATACCCATCATTTTGGGTTAAAAAGGGGTTTTTCAGGCGTTCTTCTCCCGGAATGGGGTATAAAGCATCAGTATGCTGCCAGGTCGGGCTATGACCAAATTCGGTATTCATTTTACCTGTTCGTTTTAAATCCAGCCAACGGTGCCCCCATTCGGCAAACAACTCTCGTTTTCGTTCTATTACTATAGTGTCTAACAAAGCTTGCTGCTCCATGTCAGGATTGCTGTCGGCTAATAAATCAATGCCCGCCCTTTCCCGAATACGGTCCAGGTCTGAAATAGCTTCTGCCAATTTATTTTGCATGGCACGGGCTTCGGCCCGTATCAGGTATTGCTCAGCCAGGCGCATTGCCATACTGTATTGATGGGTTTCTCCATCATTGTCAAACCGGTACTTTTCTGTAAAATAGGCATGTTCCGTATCCGTCATAACCTCTCCAATCCATAAACGCCGTTTATCTAAAGCAGCTAAGGAACTGACAAAATCATCAGATAGTGCCGTATTACCTGTTATGGTGGTGCCGGTACTATTAACAAGCAACACAAAATGGTTCGCCTCCCTGGGAACAAAATCATTGACCCCATCAGGTGCAATTTGCCATATGGCTTCCTTACTATTTGTCTGAAAAACGTCCTCCGGGTTAGCCTCCAAACCGTACAAGCCGGTACGATCGATCACCTTACTACTGAAAATTTCTGCATTTGCCCAATCTTCCCGATAGAGATATACCCGTGCCCGCAAAGCCTCCGCCACAGACCGGTTCACATAGTACCTCTCGCCATTCGTATACTCCGTTTCTTCATTTAGTAGTAAGACTGCCGCATCCAGATCGCTTTCGATCTGTTGCCATACCTCCTCAGCGGGGTTGCGTGGAGCAACGGCATTCATGTGGTAGTCAGAGGTAAGCAAAAGAGGGACATCCCCGTAAAGATTGGCTAGGTAGAAGTAGGTGAATGCCCGTATAAACAGGACTTGCCCCCGAAGATTTTTACGTAATTCATCACCGATATTAGCGTCTTCCAACCCTTCCAGGGCGCGGTTAACCATATAAATCATATTATATGCACTACTCCATATATTAAGGTTAAATGCCGCATCGGGAGTATTCATAGAAAATAATTCATGCTGGTCAAAAGGAAGATAGGTGTCTGTTCGTGCAAAAAGCAGATCACCGCTCATTGCTCCTAATAGCGAAACTCCATAAGTGGAGAAGTTGGCTACATATAACTGATTATAAATACCTTTAATAGCAGCTATGGTCGTTTCTTCCTTACTGTAGACATCTTCGGTAACCATCTGAAAATTGGGAGAGTCGATATCTACAAAGTCTTCACAGGATTGCAGGCAGGATAAAATGGACAGGCCAATGATCCCAATAACATTTTTTTTCTTCATTGTCTTTCAATTTAAAATGTGAGTTGTAATCCGGCAGATAACATACGTAAGGAGGGTAGCGTAGCTACTCCCCCACTTTCCACATTAAGCCCCGGGTAGGAAGTCATGGTCAACAGGTTTTGTGCAGTGACAAACAACGACCCTCCACTCATGCCTATGGCCCGAATCCAGGACTCTGGCACATTGTATACCAATGACACATTTTTCAGTCTCAAATAGGACCCATCTATTGTATTGTAACCGGAATATAAGTAGTAGCTATACTGTGAACTATCAGTAGCATCCGGGTTTAATTCCCCGTTTTCCCACATTTTATATTGCTCAATGGCATAGTTTTTTGTATTGCCCGCGGGTAAAGGATTAAACAAAGAAGAAGGTCGTGGAGCCTGTCTTTTTACAAAATCCAATTGGACGTCTAATTTCCACTGTTTATAAGACAAACTATTGCGAAGTCCCCCGAAATATTTCCTCGACCGGTTCTGAACCAGAATACGATCAGTATTATCTATTCTTCCATTCTCATCGATATCCGTAAACTCAAATTGTCCTGACTCATTTTTCCCTATATATTCATACAAAAAAGTAATGTTCAGGGGTTCTCCAATACGGTACCGGGAAGCATAAGGGGTCAACGCTATATCCGGAAAATCTATTAATTCGTTTTTCGGCAGGCTAAGGTTAAAAAAGGTTTCCCATCGAAAATTTTTATTCCTAATAGGTATAACAGAAAATTCCACTTCCCATCCTGTATTCTGCACTGTTGCAGGCAGATTGGACTGAACACTGGAAAACCCGGTCATCGCAGGTAATGTGTACCCTACTAATTGGTTGGAAGAACGGTTGCGATACCAGCTTAGTCCAAGATGCACACGATCTTGTAAGAATCCAAGTTCCAAAGCGGCTTCCAGCTTTTTGTTCTTTTCCCAGGCGAAATCATCATTATACAGTTGGGTAGGATATAGCCCCCCTGGGGCAACGGTTGCCTGGTAACTGTCGATATATTGATAATCGCCGATCTGATCATTTCCTGTAATGCCATAGCTCCCTCTGAATTTACCAAAGCTAAGCCAGGAGCAATGTTCTTTGAACAGGGATTCTTCGGTGAAAATCCAGGCAGCGCCTACTGCACCAAAGTTGGAGAAACGCTTACCGGGGCCAAAACGGGATGAACCATCCCGCCGGCCGGTTAAGTTCAGGTAATATTTTTGTTGCCAATTATAACCTATCCGCCCAAATACAGCCTGGTATTTGTATTCCTCTATGCTGCCTCCCAGGCTAAGGGTATAGTCAGCAGCGGAAAGATCCCCTGACAAGGATTCATCGACAAATCCACGTCCGTATGCTGTTGTAGCGGTGTTTTCGTTACGTTGAAAAGTAGAACCGATGAGTATATCTAATTTTCCCTGAAATAAATTGGTGCTATAGGTTATTTGGGGCTCCACAATCCAGGAAGTCCTTTTAGCATGGTCAATGGATGTGGCTGCCAGGTTATTCCCTACTCCCCGCTGAGAAGGGGCAAAGTACAATAAACTGCGTTTTGATACGGCTTCCCTTCTATTGGCCGTATAGCCCATACTGGCCTTAAAAGTTAACCCTTTCCATATATTGTAAGATACCGTGAGGTTAGCTACCAGGTTATTTACATTGCCTTCGGTCATTTTATATTTCGATCGCAGGGGATTATAGATACTGGAACTACCCACTTTTTCCCATTCTTCCCAATGGAAGGAACCATTTTCATTATTTATCTTTGGAGCAATCGGAGGGAGGTAGATGGCGTTCATAATATCGGCTGTGGGAGTCGATCGTGTTTTGTCTATACCATAGGTGCCGGAAAATTGCAGGTTCCACTTTTTAGTATCGGAGGTATGGTTAATCTTTACGCCAACAGTTAATTTTTTATAGTCAATATCCACGGGAAATACAGTACCCTGACCGGAGTACCCCCCGGTTAACCTGAAGGAGGTGTTACCGTTTCCTCCGGAAGCAGAAACATTGATGTTGGAGAATTGGGCAGTCCCACCAATGAGCTCGTCCTGCCAATCCGTATACCGGGAAGTATCCCAATTCAACAAATCCCGCGCGTAAAAGGAATACAAAGGGTGGTCCTCATCAAATCCACTGTTATTTAGATAAGCTTTGCGAAAAGTTACATACTGTTCTGAGTTCAGTAACTTTTCGCGTCGTTCTACCTGGCCAATCCCGGAATACCATCTCGCTTGCACCTGTGTTTTTTGTGCTTGCGCTCCAGCCCTTTTCGTGGTTATCAACACGACACCATTAGCCCCCCGGGAGCCATAAATAGCTGTAGCATCTGCATCTTTCAATACTTCAATGCTTTCAATATCAGACAGGTTTAAGGTGCTTAAAGGGTCAATTCCCACTCCATTTTGTATTAAATAAGATTGGCCTCCCAACAACGTATAATCACTTAATGGTTCCGAATAGATGGGTACACCATCTATAATATACAATGGATAATTCCCTTCATCCCTCAAACTATTTGTCCCTCTGATCCGTATCTTGGGAGCCGCCCCCGGCATGCCGCTAAACTGGTCAATCTCCACCCCGGCCATTCGCCCCTGCAACGCCTCTATAGGACTGACAATCGGCTGCAACTCAATCTCCTCGGCAGTAACCTTAGCAATACTCCCCGTACGTTCCCGTTCCTTTACCGTATAGTACCCTGCATTCACCGTAACTTCATTCAATGTGGTAACATCTTCGTCCAGTTGTACATCAATATTGGTTTGCCCGTTTACGGGGATTTTCATGGTTTTAAACCCGATAAAAGAAAAGGTGAGGGTGTCCTGTGGTATCGCTGTAATGGTATAAGTGCCATCAAAATCAGAAATCGTCCCTTGTCGTTTTCCGGATATTACAATGTTAACACCACCTAAAGGCTCCCCGTTACTGTCCGTTACTATTCCCGTAATTTGATATTGAGCAATAGACTGAAAGGGTGGTGAAGCTATAAGCGATACAGGTAGGCTAAGTAAAATTAAGGCAATAGTAATGGGGCACCAGCAGGGGAACCCCGCTAATGTCGCGTGTTTCATAATTTAAATATTTTGAGTGTTAGTGTATAAAGTGGCTATACCGCAGGCTGCGCAAATCTTGGCATAGCGCGTTATTTTTAAAGCGAAGGTTTGTTTGGGTTGGGGTGATTATGGTTTCTATACATCATAGGCCTTATTTTGAACGGTTAGACCTTCTATAATGATCTTCGACATCTTTAAAAGGCATTGTTTGTTTGCCTCTTGCTGATTGATAATTTTCCGCAAGACCTCCGGCGAGGGGTTTACTTCTAGCAGGTAATCCAGAATCTCATCGATAAGATCATTTCGCGTACACTGTAGTGTTATAAATTGCTGAACCTCGGCTATCCAGCGACGGGGCACTATGATGGTTTCAGTCATTGGTATAGTTTAAAGGGTTGCTAAAATTGGTTTCCGGGGGAAAAGTTCTCTCCTGAACATGAGTACTTTTACCAAAAATCCTATATCTTGCCTAAGCAAAATTTTAAAATACGGAGTACAACCAAAACCGGGTTTCCCCCTATACTCAAAAAGATTAGCAAATTAGCGTTGCCAGGCAGATGCTGTTTAAGAACAGTTTATACCGGGTTTTTCGGTTTCTTCCTGAAAAGCAAATAAAATATAGTTATTCGAACATTTCTTAAAAAGATTGACATAATTTAATTGGTCGGTAGTTAAAGTGGCATATGAATTAGATTGATTTTAGTAATAAAACCAACCTATCTATCAATACCTAAAGAATCCAGCACAACATTCAATTTGCCTACTAGCCTTTTATATTCGTTTTGTATTTCATCGGCTAACAAGGAATTTCCCTCTCCTTTCAAACAAGTTCGAATATAGCGTGTGGTTACATCATACCGTTTAGCAAGTGTATTTACGATTTGAGTATTATACTTTCTCTTCATTTTTGCGTAAATTTGTTTCTTACCTTTTTAGTTCCAATAAAAGGAAAAATGAGTTTTGGTTTGTATGTGACAACAAATATACAAACATGTTTGAAATTAAACAACTATTATTCAAACATTTTTGCAATTTATGGATTTACCAAAGGAGAATAAAAGAATTAGAGAGTTAATTGATTATTATCATAAAGGAAATGTTTCAGCATTCAGTAATGCTATTGGCGTGGACCATCAAAGGGTACAAAGGTTATTCTCCATAGATAAAAGAAGTAATAAATACCCCAATGCATCTTTTGATATCATTCAAAAAATTATTCTTAAATACTCAGAAGTTAATTCAGAGTGGCTATTGGTGGGTAAGGGTTCCATGCATAAAGAAACCTCAAAAGGTAATGGTTGCAAGGAAAAAGTAAAAGAATTGGAAAAAAGAATTGATCTTCTGACTGAAGCTAATGAAGCACTAAAGGAAGTAAAAGATTTTTTAAAAAAGAGAGTTCAAGAGCTAGAATCAAAGAAAAAAACTTAAACCAACACCTATAAGTCAACTTATTAGACAATAAAATATGCCAGATATAAAATTAAAGTCCTTTACAATAAAAGGGTTTAAATCTATTAAAGCTATAGAAAGCTTTAAGCCAAAACCGATTAATGTCTTGATTGGTCCGAATGGTTCGGGCAAAAGTAATTTTATTTCGTTTTTTCGTTTTTTGAGTAAGATGTTAGACTCGGATGGAAAGCTACAAGAATATGTGTCTTTCCTTGGGGGGTCTAATGATATTTTACATGATGGGACAAGTGTAACAAATTCTATTGATGCTTATATAGAAATTGAAACAGAAAGCGGTTATAACGAATATGAATTTAGTTTAATGTTTGCTAAACCGGATAAGTTAGTTTTCAAAAAAGAAAATTATAGGCATACAGAAGGTAAATCCGTGAAAAAGGGTGATTGGATTTCTTGTGGTGTAGGACACGAAGAACCGAGATTAATTGAACTGTCTGACAAGTCAGCTCTTGTAACTCTTAACTCCCTTAAAAAATTGGTGGTATACCAATTTCATAATACCAGTGATACCTCCGCAATGCGTTTAAAATGGTCTTCAGCAGATGGCCGTTGGTTAAAGCAAAACGGAGAAAATCTTGGTAGCTTTCTCTTTCAGTTACAAAACGAAGAAAGAGTGTATTATCAAAGAATAGTAAGATACCTTCGTTTAGTATTGCCCTTCTTTGATGATTTTGAGCTGTACGAAGAATTCGGGCAAGTGCTTTTGAGATGGAAAGAAAAAGGCACGAATAAAATATTTAATTCCGGGCAAGCTTCGGATGGTATGCTCAGATCGATAGCACTAATAAGTCTTTTGGCCCAAAATCCAAGAGACCTCCCTACCGTGCTATTTCTGGATGAACCAGAACTTGGTCTTCATCCGAGCGCCATAGACGCTGTAGCCGGATTAATAAAAGCAGCTTCTACTCATTGTCAAGTATTCATAGCTACACAATCTATAAGCATGGTTAATAATTTTGAACTGGATGACATTGTTGTTATTGAGCGAAAAGGAAGGGCTTCCGAATATACCAGACCGGATGCCAAAGCACTAGAAGTATATTTAGATGAATTTTCTACCGGCCAAATCTGGGAAAAAAATATCATAGGAGGCAGACCATGAAGTTCTTAAATATTATAGTAGAAGGAAGTACAGAAGAAGCATTTGTCAATGATGTTTTAGTAAAACATTTTGCTTCATTAAACATTTTTGTTTCAGTACGAAAAATTACCACCGGATGGTCTAAACATAGTAATAAACGACATAAAGGTGGTCTTTCACGGTACAACTGGTTAAAAAATGATGTAGTCCGATGGATACAATCAGATCGAAATAAGCCGAATACCTGGTATACCACGTTTATTGATCTATACGCATTCCCAAAAGACTCTCAAAGTCCATACACCGAAGATATTCAAAATATACCAGACCATTATGCAAAGGTCAAAGCATTGGAAGAAGCCATTGGAAAATCTATCAATCATCCGAATTGTATTCCATACGTTCAATTACATGAGTTTGAAACTTTTCTGTTGGTTGATCCAGATCGGCTCTTCCTCATGTATCCAGATAGTCCAACCGGAATTGAAAGACTCAAAAAAGATATAGGAAAAACAGCCCCCGAAGAAATTAACGAATCTCCGCAAACCGCACCATCAAAGAGAATCATCAAATATATACCTACTTATAAAGGTCAAAAAGCGCAAGTTGGCCCTATGGTAGCTGAAGATATTGGTTTATCATTACTTAGAACCAAATGCCCACATTTTAATGAATGGATTACTAAGCTGGAAAATCTCTAAATACTTATACCTATCAAATACAGTTTACCATAAAAATTATGTATTAGGATCCTATTCCTTCTATAATATAGCAATCAATACAGGTGACACGATTAAAAATGTACGGAACGCGGTCTACTCCGATCGTAGTTTGGAACTAAAGAAAAAATACAAATTGGAAAAGCGGACCAATTTAGGAGTATTTATGCGGGAGAAGTCTGAGGGAGGAAACACTTTTGAAAAGATTCAAGCCAGGACAGGTATAGAAAAACAACGATTAATCAATATTTATTTCAATACTGGTGCAACTGAGCCCTATGAATTTCTGCTTATCGAAAAAGCAGTAGGAAAAAAACCAGGTGAAATGATGAAAGCTTACGTTGAAAAATATCCTGTAAAGAAAAGTAAGTAAAGGGCTTAAACCGTATTATTTTCAGCTTATAAAAAAATCCCGGCTCAGGCTTTAGGTGAGGCGAAAGAGAACGTTGGGAAGAGTGAAAGAATGGAAGAAGCTTAGTCGTCGTTAGCAGCGAAAGGGTTAAAGTATACTCTAAACCCGATTCCAATAGCGCCCTTACCTTCTTCACCTCTAAGGCCTTTTACATTAAGGCCATCAAACAATTCCCGGATATTCCATGCACTATAATGAAGGGTAAGGGCAAAAGAAAGTTTATCAGTGTCAAAAATGTGTCCTTCAGCCCCTATTCCAAATGTAAAATAAGATTGCCTTTCCTTTTTTTCATCCTGTTCTACCCGGCTATAATATTCTCTGGCATCATCTATTACATGATAACTTGCCCTGACAGATGTAGATGCAATGGAGTATTTGGGCAATATCAAAAATCGAAAATCCTCATCGCCAAATGCAAGTTTTGGAGTTATACTATATGTCCAACTATCAAATTCACCGGAAGTGATACTTTTAGAAGGCATAGCGTGATTTAATTGCCCTGAAATTATACCTTCTACATCCGCTTCTTCATATTCAATATTTCCGGTAAGGTATTTTACTTCGATTTCCGGGGCTATAAAGGACACAGAAAACAATTCTGTCCCCACAAAAAAACCTGCATAACCGCCATCATCCCGAAAAAAAATATTTTTATTGTTTAACTCCACACCAGTATAGAATCGGGGTGGAGTTAATGTTTGGCTTATTATCGGAGTGGTTACTCCCGATAATAAGAAGAGGAAGCAGATAAAAAATATTCTCTTATTGGCTTTCATTACAGATTAGAAAGTATATCCTATTCTAAGATGAAAATCCATCATCACTCCGCTTTTATCGAAAACAATATTACTTTCATCAAAATTATGATAATAACCTATTCCTATCCCCGCTTCATAAGTAAAGTGTTCCCCGAGAGTTCTTCTTAACCCCCATTTTGGAATAAAAGAAATTTGCTCCGTAGTATGCACTCTGTTTTTATCTGACGCAATGACAAACCAATCCGGAAAATATTTCATTCTTAGCGTTAAAAAATTACCACTGTTCTTGGCATAGGATCTTCCCTTTCCATTCCGTTTTTCCAAATTGTAATAATACCGGGGTTCTAAAGTAATGGAAGGTATTAACGCCATCCCTTTGTATACTCCTACGGCTTGGTAATACTCGCCTGACTGAAAACCTGCATCTAAGCCAATTTCACTCCGTAAGGAAATTTTTGAGGAAAGTTTTGCTTCATTATGTACCCATATTCCAAGGAAGCCTGTTTGAATACCAAAAATAGATTTTTCTATGCTAACCTCCTGTGCTTCTATATGTATAATAGCTAAAAAAAAAGCAAATACAAACAAATAATTTTTCATGTCGAATTTAGTTAAGTAATATTTATTTTTCTTCCCGGAATCCCATTTGTTTACCTTTATATATTCTCCCATCCCTTCTCGCAACACCATAAAAATCAATTCGCACATCTTTATACTTTTCTGCACCAAAATCAAATTTTTCAAGCCCGCCATCTCCAAATACAAAAGTAAATATCGCATTCTTGTCAAAAGTATGTCTTATTTTGCCTCCAGAACTTTGCTTTACTTTCCCTATTTGCATAAACTTAATTCTTTCCTTAGTGGGGTCGTAGGCAGTAGCCGTAATATTAACTTTACCTTCCTTAAGATCCTTCATCAAGCCGGTCGCTTTTAATACGTCTGGAATTCCCTTTTTTATCAATTCCCCTACTTGTTTGTTCAACTCTTTTCCTTTTATACCCTGAAACTTATTATCAAACAGATATAATTCTAATCCATCAGGTAAATAAGCCTCGTTCATAAAAGGCCAGCCAGAAGTTTTTGGTTTATAGTCCCTTACTATGGTGCCATCTGCCTTATAAGTCACTCCCTTATATTTAGCAATAACACCCTGCTCTTTAAGAGCATTATATCCCGTCATATTCATCGGAAAAGTATACTCCGCATAATTAATACCTAATTCTGTATAATCTACCGCATCTGATTTCTGCCAACCCAATGTATATTTTTTTTGATATTTTACCATAACTCCAATGGACGAATACACGAAATAGTTTTGATTCCAGAACTTTACTTTTACTCGTCTTCTACTATCAAAATAATCATGGCAAGTTTCAGCCTCCCCAAACACTTTTTGCCATAAACTTTCACCTTCAATAGCACAAAACCCTAAACCTTGCTTTATTTCATGGGGAAGTTTTGAGGGAATATTGGAACCTGTGTTTGTTGGGGGAGTAAACGTGCTTTGTCTACATACATACCGATGTGTCATTCTTCCATCAATAATTTCGCTAATAACCTGTGTACCATTTGGACAATTCATATCCTGAGGCTCAGGTGGTACTTTTGATGATGTATTACTTTGCTTGGTATTTGTATCCCCATTTTCCAACCCATTAAGATAATCAAACAGATATTGCTCATCTTCAATTGTACAGCTATATGCCCCCTGCTAGTAAAAACATGCAAAGAATCTCCAACATAAATAGCACGGTCTTCGTTCAATACCGCTGCAAAACTGGGGTCTGCAATAATTTCATCATCCTCATCCAGTTCTTCCAACAGTATATTTGAATCCCCACGGGAAGAAAGTATATTTTTTGACTTAGAAGCCAATCTATCCCTTTTTCTAATCAGAAATTCATTATAGGCTTCTGTTTCGTTTTCTAAAAAAATAGGAGTCAGCGGTCTAAATCCTTTTTCTTGTAATGTCCTGATCTGTTCAGTGAACTCTTTTTCACTACTATTATCAATAAAATCTTTAAGTTCTTCCTTGCTACTAAAGTGGAGTTTGTCCTTTTGTATTGAAAAACCAACACTTCCACTTGCTTCTGTTTCATGTGATATACTATCGTCTTTTGAACAAGAATAAATTGAAATGGTTAGAATAAACAAAAAGGAAAATCTGAAATTATGTAATAAGGTAATTTTCTTCATTGCAAAAATTGTTTAAATTGAACTCGTCTTGAGTTGTTGTATTTGAGCGAAAAGTCATGCTTTTGTTCATTAATGAAGTAATTTTGGATCCCGATTTTATCGGGAGCATAGCAGCGCTACGGTTCGAGAAAATTACGAAATTAGGGGGCAAAATGATGATTTTGTAGGTAATAGAACAACTCAGGACAAGTTCATTATACATAATACTAAGTGACTGTTTAAATTTTATTTTTTTCGCCCTCTTACACTATATTATTCCGAAAAAGGAAAACGGGTGACAAAAAATCGAGAAAATTTAAACAGTTGAGAAAAACATTACCCCAAACTCACAAAAATGCAGGGATCAAGGGAAAAAGCAGGGGTGAAAAACGGAAATTTCGAAGGGGATAACACGTTTGAGGAAATCCAGGGCAAGATAAGAATAGAGAAACAACAATTAATCAATATCCATTTCAATACCGGTGCGCCTGAGCCTTATGTAAATTTCTGCTTATCGAAAAAGTCGTGGGAAAAGAACCCGGTGAAATGATAAAAATATACGTTGAAAAATATCCTGTAAAGAAAAGTAAGAAGTAATATAAGTGGAAAATTTCCAACAGGCCCTCGTTTGAGCGCAACAAAAACGGGGGACCTGCCATAAAAAAACATTAAAGATCCCGGGGTAAAATGGGACCCCGTTACAAACGGGAACCAGATGGAGGATCATTACTTCATCATTTATGATAAAAAAGGGTTGTTTTTTGTCACCTGTTTTCGGCTTTTGGGAATATATAATATCGAACTCGTTTAAGTCATTTTGGGGTTGTAAGTGTTTTTAACTCCTTAACTTTTTGCCTTTTTACCGTACCATTAAATTATGAATCGATTAGTATTTATCCCGTTTATAGTGCTGCTTCTTTCCTGTTCAAACAACGATGATGACAGCCCTGTTGATCCCGTTGACCCGGTAGATAATAACAACTTTGTGTTTGACAGCACTTATGAGATCACGGAGGCGAAGCATTTTGCGGGGCCGGAGGGCGAAGAAGTTGAAGGAGATGGTACAGCCTTCCTGAAAAAGGAATGGAGTTTTTACAAAGATCCCGGGGTACTGGAAATCAACTTTAAGGAAGATTCCATCCAAATCCGAACGGAACCTGCGGGATACGCCTATAGATACGAGGTGGAAAAAAATGATGTATTCATATACCAGGGGGACAAGAAAATATTAATAGGACAGGTACAGAACGGTAATAAGGAATTGTACTTGTATAAAAAATACCTCGCCTATCTTATTGTTACGGATAAAGACAATAATGAAGTGGTATATGAAAAAAGTAATGATTTTGGAATAATTACCGAGGAAGATATTTTTCCTGTTATTGTGGGTTCACCTTCAGATTTAATTCAGGAAGAAGAATATATCTTCTGGGGTACAATACGTTATAAATTTATTCCGGAACAATAGTTTTCCAATGCGTGGGCTTCATCGTATCTTACCAAACAGCATTTAAAAGACAGAAGGATTAAATTATGCTTAAAAATCACCTGAACATGTGTCGGGTGATTTTTTATGTCCTATACCCCTGCTCTTCGAAGTGTTGCAAGCTCTGAATGTCTCCGGTAATTTTATTCCAAGTAATTCTTTTGTCATGAGCTAATATTGCCTTTCTTGATTACTTCTTTAAGGTAAACGATTTTGGAAGACTTTTTACTTTTTCAAAAACCAACTCGGCGGAACACCGAATCTCTTTTTAAAAGCTATCGAAAAGTGGTTGCAATACCGGTATCCCACACGACGGGCTATTTCCGAAATGTTCCAGTGGTTGGAATAATCGTCCGTTAGCAGGCGATATGCTTCTGTCATCCTGTTTTCAACAATAAACTGGTGGATGGTACAACCGAATAACTCCCTGAATCCCGCCTGCATCTTTGTGCGGTTCATAAAAGTCAAATAAGACAGTTCCTGTATGGTGTAGCTTTTTGAAGGATCTGCCGTTATTTTTTCTTTGAGAAAGTGCAGGCGTTCCACATCCTGTTTTGTGAGAACGTGCCGACGGGGCATTGTTTCCGTAGTATCTGCCTGTTGGAGCTGGAGGGCCAGCAACTCCAATAATTTTCCCTCGGTATACAATCGTTGGATGTTTCCCGTATAAGGGCAGTTACGGAGGCTGTTTATGGTATGAGAGATAAAAGGGGTGATGCTATAGCTTTTCCCTCCGAGCAATGTGGGACGGGATGAAGTGATGCCCTTCACAAAATCTGATGCCGTGACCGGACTGTGCCCGATATGCTCCAGTAACCATGCCCGGGAAAGTTCGATCTCCAGGCTCGTAGCGTTTGAACACGGAGGATCGATCAGGGTACCGTCCAATTGTGGCATATAGAACATACTAAACTCCCCCTGGGCGGTAGGCACCGTAAATTGTGTGTCATTGTGATGGTAGTATGCAGCTCCTCCCGAAAGCTCAAAATGCATCTGGATATAGGGGCCGTCCGACCGTACTGAAACCTCCTGTTGATGAGCCCAGGACTTCTTGAAGAAGTTGATATTTACGCCATCCAGATGTATACATTTTCTTTCTTCATAAAATTCTTTTCCCTTTCGATAATCCTGCGATTCCATAATTTGCCTGCCCTCAGGCACAGGGTAACCATCCGGAATCTCCATAACTCCACTAAGCTCTTTCCTTTTCTTGTTTATTACCTCAATTTTCATCGATACATAAATTCATAAGCCATTGGTTTAGCTTTGTTTATATCTTCCCGATCCCGATAATATCGGGAGGCGTCGACCATTTTCGCTAAACCTGCCTGGCCGGCAGGCAGGTGCCCATCATGGGCTTTCATCCTTAAATATTGCAAGATGCGTACATCTTGTTGCTTTTTCCGCATCCAAAGATAGGTAAATTTGCCTGCAATTTAAATTAATTCTAAATAAGTAGACGGATGAGGAAAGTTTACACCGGATATATCCTGTTCCCCTTCTTTCTTCTCTTTTTTCTGCAAAAGGGACTATGCCAATCGCAGGATAGTTATATCAAGGGTTATGTATTCCTTGAAGACGGGACAGCAGCAATGGGCGCCACTATGATAATAGACGGATCGGGGCCGGAAGCTGAGAAGAAATACGCGATTACCGACAAAAACGGACATTTTTCAATTTCCCTGCCGGGGAACACTACATATCAGCTGCAGGTAAGTTTTATTGGTAAAGCTATACAGGTGAAAACCGTTTACCTGCCTAAGGGTAAAGATGCCGAGGTCCGGTTTGTTCTGGAAGAAGACACCCAAGAACTTTCGGAAGTGACGGTAACAGGGCAAACCCAAAATCAAAAAGCCCGGAATGAAATCGTAAAAGCGGAAATCGTAGATACAAAAAAGGCCCGGGCACAATCGGTAACCCTGGTAGAGCTGATGAACAGGTCGGCCGGTATACGCGTACGACAGGCAGGCGGGCTGGGAAGCAATACCAATATCATGCTCAACGGTTTTCAGGGCAAATCCATCAAGATATTCAAAGATGGCATTCCCACAGACTATCTCGGGGCAGGTTATAATATTTCCGCCACTCCTGCAAATATGCTGGAAAGGGTAGAAATTTATAAAGGAGTGCTCCCTACCGATCTCGGAGCAGACGCTTTGGGCGGAGCCATCAATATGGTTTCCAGGATGCAGAATAGCCGGTCCGTAGCCTTATCGTATGAGATCGGATCGTTCAATACCCACCGCCTTTCCCTGAATCTGAAACATCCGAATGCTAAAAATCATACGTTCTGGGGAGTGGATGCATTCTATAATTACTCAGACAACGATTATACAGTAACGGCTAGTGTTCCTGATCCTGAAACGGCAACCGTATCTCCCCGGCGCGTTAAGCTGTTTCACAACCGGTACAGACATGCCTATACGGAAATATACGGTGGTTTGACCGATCTCTCGTGGGCAGACGAATTGCGGCTTGGCATTACAGCTTTTTCCATCCGCAGGGATAACCAGTTTGCGGCATTGATGGAAAAGCCGTTCGGTGCCTCTTTCGCACAGGAAAACGCTCCTGTTATTCCTACATTACGATACAGGAAAGGATTTGCAGACCAGAAGTTTTCTATGGACCAATTCCTGGTATACAGCAAGATAAAGGGACAGCAAACAGACACGTTGCGCGGTTCATACGATTGGTATGGTAATTTTCACCCTCCTACAGATGTAAACAGTCGGGGTGAATCGGGGCGACCGACCATGGCTGAGCTTACCTATAGCAACCTGACATCAAGAACAGGGCTGACTTATCGGATAAATCCTCACCACACCTTAGCCTTGAATATTGTTTTTAATGACTATAATCGTAAAGGTAAGGACCCCTACGGCCCCACCAGTATTGGGGAGAACCCGGTCGATTTGCAAAGCCTGCCGGCAGACTATACCAAATTTGTCGGAACGATTGGCTGGAAAGGACAGTTTGCAGACAGACGCATTGAAAACCTGTTCCAGCTTAAATATTATGGAGCAAAAACAAAAGGACAGGAAGTTGATGCCGGTACCGGGTACCTGAATGAAAAAACCAACAGTGCCAGGACCTCCAGGTTCGGGTTGGCGGAAGCGGTAAAATTGAACCTTTCCAACCGTACGTATTTCCGGCTATCAGTCGAGTTGGCTACCCGTCTTCCCGAACAGACCGAAATATTGGGAAATGGTTCGTACATATTGTCAAACTTCAACATTAAGCCGGAGCGAAGCACCAATGGTAATCTTGGGTTCCGAACCAGTCCGGACGACAGGTGGGATATAGAATTAAACAGTTTCTACCGGGTCACAAAAGATCTTATTATTTCCGTTCCGGTCAACCTGATATTTGCACAAAATGTAAACGTCGAATCGGTCAGGGGAATAGGTTTTGAAGCAGATGTACGGTTTAAGCCCTGGTCCTGGTTGACGCTCAATGGAAACAGCACCTACCAGGATTACCGCCTGTTTCGCATTCAGGCTCCGTTAATGCAATACCTGGAAGGGGCCAGGTTACGGAATACACCCTACTTCTTTTCCAATATCGGGGCGTCGTTACAGTTTGAAAAGGTGTTTTCGGCAAATGACCGGGTGCAGGCATACTACAACATGAGCTACGTGCACGAGTTCTATCTGAATTACATTCCCAGGAATGCGGAACCCGATGGTTTTCTGGGTTTATGGGGAGAAGCAAAGGTGGATGCCCCGAATATCATCCCGTCACAAACGGTTCATTCGCTGGGTTTTCTATGGAAACCCAAAAACACATTACCATTGACGGTTAATTTAGAATGCAAGAACCTGTTTGACAAGGAAGTGTATGACAACTTTAAAATCCAGAACGCAGGTCGGAGTTTTCACTTAAAATTTAATTACATACTGAAATATTAATCTTAAACATTGAAATAACAGAACATGAGAAAGCAATTCTTAAAAACAGGAGCATTTCTACTGATGGCATCCGCAATATTGGTATCATGCAGTAATGATGATGCTCCTGTAACAGATGATGATAACGGAGGTACATCAGGAAAGTATGTGCTTCTGACCGCGGAATGGCAGGTTTCGGATGGTTCCGGATATTATGCTACTTATTCAGATATGCCAACAGGTGATGTGGACAATATTGAGGGATATTCCATTCAAGCCAGGAACTTCGGCGGATTCAGGCATTACAAAAATTGGGTGTTCAGCAGGGCCAACTTAGCCGGTGAGGTCGGGATATTGCGCTATAGTGTGGCATCGAGCGGAAGACTCGAAGAAAACGGTTTTATCAAATGCGGAACTTCGGCACAACACATCGTGGTAGACGAAACAACAGGGTTCTATTTTGACGGAAATCGTGGAAAGACCAAGGTTCAGAAATTTAATCCGAGTACCATGCAACGTACCGGAGAGATCGATCTTTCTTCGGCCGTTGAGACAGGAACTGATATCAGCAACAATGTGTTTACAGGTATTCAAACCTTAGCAGCAAAAGAAGGCAAGCTGTATGTAAGTGTGACTTATTCGAGGACAAATGGTAGTGGCAATCTCGATAACACCAGAAAATACACGTTGGCCGTTGTTGATATTGCGACAGGAGTACTGGAGAAAACAATCGTGCATCCTAAAGCCAAAAATCATGGCTACGCCGTGTCTGAATATCCCGCCTGGATACAAGCAAAAGATGGCACGCTATATTTCATGACGGTAGGGTGGGATTTTGACGAATCCAATGTGATGCAACAGCAGAACTCTTTTATTTTCCGGATTAAAGCGGGAGAAACCGATTTTGACCCGAATTGGGAATTGAATACCAGTGACCTGGGATTGCCCGACGGAGCCCTCCTGTGGAGTTTCCGGGAACTCAACGGCAAATTGTATATAGATGCTTCACAAGAAGCAACATCTCCCCTATTGCCCAATTTGAATACGAATATCTATGGGTTTTATGCTGTTGATATCGAGACGAAGAACACTACGCAGATTACAGACGTACCCCTGACGGTATTCGGGCTTTCCACCGGTAATGTGGAGGTCGTGGACGATCAGGTGTTTTTGCGGGTCATTAACAGGCCAGACGGTATAAATGCATATTATAAGGTCGATTTGGAGGATAACACCGCATCACCTGCCTTTAATGTAACCAGAGGTGGCGAAGCAAGCGGTTTCATTCGGTTAGCAAATGAATAACGAATAGGTTACAAGAGAATCGCACGGGTTTTATTTGCTCCAGATAAATCTACGTGGTTCGGTATTTTAAGTAATAGCACTGATACAAATAAAAAAGGATATAATGAACATACACAAAGTAAACCTCCAATCGGAAGTCGATAAGGTTGACAAGCATTGGGTTTTAAAAGAAATTGCACAAGTAAATGACCATTTGGTCAGGATCATAAAGCTGAAAGGAGCGTTTGAAATGCACAGACATAACAATGGCGACAAGTTGTTTTATGTGGTAAACGGAACATTGTTTGTCGAATTTGCCGACGGGCATACTCAGGAGGTCAATACCGGTGAATTTGTAGTGATCCCCAAAAATGTAGCTCAGAAACCGTTTGCCGCGGAAGAAGTAAGCCTTATGTTATTTGAGCCGAAATAATTTATTACGAGGTCTGGAAAGAATGATCAAAAGATCAGGACGTACCCGAAATACCGAATACCATCAAGTGCTGATCTTATCGGTACTGATGTTTTGTTTGGTATTGGCCTCTGTTTTTTCGCTGTTTATAGGTGTAGAACCGCCGGATGTAAGAAACCTGTTTCGTCCCGACACACACGATAACGAGATCCTGCTGATCAGCCGCGTTCCGCGAACCGTAACGCTGGTGCTGACCGGGGCAGGTCTTGCTATCTGTGGGGTCATCATCCAACAACTCGCTCAAAATAAATTTATATCGCCTACTACTACCGGAACTTTGGATGCGGCAAAGTTGGGGATATTGTTTGGCCTGCTGCTCTTTTCCCAATCCGGATTACTGCCAAAACTTGTTTTTGGCGTGTTTTTTTGTTTTTCTCTAACCGCTCTTTTTACTTTTTCCATAGCTCATTTTGTGAAACGAAACACGGTACTTATACCAATTTTCGGGGTGATATACGGTTATACATTGAATGCTCTCGCCAATGTAATCGGTGTGCATTTCAACATGGTTCAGAACATGGAAAGCTGGATGATCGGGAATTTTTCCAAAACACTAAAAGGGCAATATGAAGTGATCTATATCCTGATCCCGCTATTTGTCATTTGTTATTTATATGCCAATCGCTTTACGATTGTTGGGCTTGGTAAAGATTTTACGGCCAATATGGGCGTTAACTATCCGGTAGTAATCAGCGTCGGACTGATCCTCACATCCATAATGGTGAGTACAGCCATGCTAACGGTTGGTTCCATACCGTTTATCGATTTGGTTATCCCCAACCTGGTATCTCTTATACATGGTGATAATCTGCGTCAAAACCTGCCTTATACGGCCTGTTACGGAGCGATAACGCTCGTGGTCTGTGATATCATCGGCAGGACCATTATTTTTCCTTATGAGATACCGGGCAGTATGATTGTAGGTTCATTGGGAGCCTTGGTTTTTCTGTTCATTTTAATTAAAAGAGGAAGGTGAGAAAACAGGAAATTATCATAGGTCTGACAGCCATTCTATTGATGGTGTTGTTTGTGTTCTTTGACGCTACTGTTACCGAAAGTTTCATTATAACAGGCAGACTGGAACGGTTATTTACGTTGGTACTGGTCAGCCTGACCGTGGCGTATTCCACTATTGTGTTTCAGACCATTTCGGCAAACAAGATCCTGACTCCCTCACTGATGGGGTATGAACATCTGTTTGTGTTATCACAAGTGTTGATGCTGATGACATTGGGCTCCGGAAGTGAACTGTTCCGGTCAAAAGTATGGGGCTTTGTCTTTTCGACGGTCGTTATGACAGCATACTCGTTTGTGCTGTATGTTTTTCTGTTTCGCAATCAGAAGAAGAACGTATACTATATTCTTTTGATCGGCTTGGTGCTAGGTATGTTTTTCAGTACTACAACGCAATTTCTGCAAATGGCCATCGACCCGAATGAATACGGATATGTGCAAAGTGCCATGTTCTCCTCACTTGGACGGGCGTCTGCGAATACCCTTCTTATCGCTTCGGTGGTCGTGCTGACCCTGTTGCTGTATTTAAAGCGCTATTTCAGGTACCTCGACCTTCTTAACCTCGGCCGGGAGTATACCATGGGACTTGGTGTAAACTATGATAACATGGCTAAAAAACAGCTTTTGGCTATTTCAGTATTGGTATCCGTATCTACTGCGCTGATCGGGCCGATTACTTTTGTCGGTATTTTTGTTTCCGGTATCACGTATAGATTATCCAATACGGCATCACATTCACGAACCATCGTACTGGCATTCGGAATTGCATTGGTATTGATGACCGGTGCCCAGTTCGCCATAGAGCATATCCTGAATTACAGACACAGCCTGAGCGTACTTATAAATTTACTTGGCGGGGTTTATTTTTTTGCCCTTATTATTAAACAGCTTCGGAAATAATATGATAGAAATCCATTCGATAGGTAAAAAATACGGGCGGCATCCGGTGTTGAAAGACATCAATCTTTCCGTTCCTGCAGGAAAGGTGGTTTCCCTTATCGGTCCTAATGGGGCCGGAAAATCCACGCTTTTGTCGCTCATCGCCGGCCTGGAAAAACCCGAACAGGGAAATATAAGCATTGATGGTAAGGGTTTGGGCACTTATTCGTTGAAAACACTTTCCAAAAAACTCTTGTTTCTCAAACAGCACAATGTTTTTGACCTGAAACTCAAAGTATCCGAACTGATTGCTTTCGGACGTTTTCCACACAGTCAGGGCCATTTGAATGGAGAGGATCACGAAAAGATAGAGGAAGCTATTGCTATGATGGATCTTTCGCCCATCCGGGATTCGTATATCGATGAAATAAGCGGGGGACAACGTCAACTTGTATTTTTAGCGATGATAGTGGCCCAGGATACGGAGTATATTTTATTGGACGAGCCACTCAACAACCTGGATATGAGGCATGCCGTTGATATCATGCAGGCCATAACCCGTTTGGCAAGGGAGTTAGGCAAAACGATCGTTATAGTCATTCACGACATTAACTTCGCGGCAAATTATTCAGATTATATCATCGGCCTTAAAGACGGAGAGGTCATTTGCGATGACGAAACAACGGTAATTGTGAGAGAGGATATGCTTAAAAAACTTTATGGGATTGACTTTAGAATTACGAGGGATAACGCAACGCTCCTATGCAATTATTACAAAATATAATGTATAATTTTCAAATGAACTAATATGAACATAAAACTTTTAACAACAATATTTGCCGCAATTGCAGTAACTTTTACGGCCTGTAAAAACAAAAAACGAACACAATCGGCCAAAACCATTTCAGTGACGCATGAATTGGGCACGACTCAGGTTCCTGTGCAACCTCAGAAAGTGGTGGTATTTGATGCGGGAACATTGGAAACCCTTGATGAACTGAACATCCCGGTAGCAGGTATTCCCAAAGATTACGTGGCCAAACATCTTGAAAAATATAAAAATGATACCAACGTACAGGATGCCGGATCGATCATTCAACCCAATCTGGAACTGGTTGACGACATAAAGCCGGACCTGGTTGTCATATCGGCCGTGACGTCCAGTGCATATGAGCGATTATCAAAAATCGCACCTACCGTTTATCTCGGTGTCCGGAACGACAATTACAAACAATCTGTTATCGATAATTTAAACACTATTGGTGACATCTTTCGGGTAAAAGAGAAAACCGACCAAAAAGTGGCGGAAATAGAACGTAAAATCGGGGAAGCGATAAAAACCATAACGGCAAGTCCGAAGAAAATTATGATATTAATGTACAATGCCGGAGCCTTCAGTACCTTCGGCAATAATTCCAGATATGGATTTGTGTTCACCGATCTGAAGGCTGTACCGGCCGATGACAATAAGCAAACAGGTATACATGGTACTATAGTATCAAGTGAATATATCAGCCATGTCAACCCCGATATTCTTTATATTATAGACAGAAATGAGATTATGTTAGGGCAGAAGACCAATAAAAGCGAAATAGAAAATGCCTTAATTCAAAAAACCAATGCGTTCAAAACCAACCGTATTATTCATGTAGATCCGAACGTCTGGTATCTGTCCGGAGGTGGAACATATTCCCTGAACCGGATGATAGACGATATATTAAAAGGATATGAATAATTATAATGAGATTTGATTTGAGGAAGAAGAGAATTGAAAGAAAAATCCCGTTTTTGGTGCTTTGCCCATTTTTCGGGGCTAAGCTTTTCTAACCTGCCAGCCTGCAGGCTGGTTTACAGATTAATACACTAAATTACAAATGTTTGTTCACTCCCGAAAGTACCTAAATAGCTGCATTAATATTGAATAACGACCTGGCGTTAATTAAAACGACTGAATACCATAAACTTACATATAAAATGAGATCAATTTTTACCTTGATTTTTGCATTGATTATTGTTATCCCGGGCCATTCTCAAAGCACCGGTTTATCTTTAAAGCTCTGGAAAGGAAAAGAGTATCAACAAATTTCGAGCTCTAAAGCAACTATAATTCAATAGGTTAACGAACAAAAAATGAATATGGTTGTGGCAACGACCAGTACAATGGCCTTTTTGGTCAAAGACAGTACTGAAAACGGGTATAACATTGATGCCAAATTCAAGAAAATCGATATCGCTATGCAAATGCCACAAGCGACCATAGATTTTAGTTCTGAGAAACATGACCCCGATGATATCTTTTCTACAATTTTAGGCGCAGTGACAGATAAACCTTTTGGAATTACAATGAGTAAAACGGGGAAGGTCACTGACGTTAAAAATGTTGAAACCATTTGGAGAACTGCTATGACGCCGTTTAAACAACTTCCTGAAACTGAAAAAGAGCAGATCATGAATGCATACAAAGATGATGCGCTAAAAGGAACTATTGAAATGGTTACAGCAATTTATCCGGATAAACCTGTAAACAAAAAAGATAAATGGACTATAGAAACTGAATTTAAATCTTTGATGACTGCAAAAGTAACCACGGACTATGAATTTGCCGAATTGACCCCAGATTATGCTTTAATAAAAGGGCATTCAAAAATTAAGACAACCGATAAAGATGCTTATACCGAATCATCAAACGGAATACTCACGAAATACGACTTAACAGGTTCAATGAGATCCGAAATTAAGGTGAATAAAAATACCGGTTGGATTATTGAAGCCAAAATCCATCAAGAGATAAAAGGCGATACATATATCAAGGAAAGTCCTCAAACACTAAATAGAATGAAAATACCTATGACGATGATAAATGAAATAGTGATTAAAAATTAGCACCAACACACAATAAACTCATCTTGAGTTGTTTCATTCAGAGCATGTTTAAGCTGGATTGATTGATTGTCGCGAAAAATCACTATTGTAACGGATTTTATGATTTTACAGTCCATGATTATACCTTTTGCCTTGCGGTTTTTTATCCAGGTGCCCCAGCTTTTTTATGCCGGGGTATATTGTTATGAAGCCTGTCCGGTAAAACAATCTAATACAACAACCATTAATACCGGGAAGATGATTATCACAAAGGGCTGCCCTTTAGCATCTTTGTGAGACCTGTTTCCATTTTCCCGCAAAACCGCAGAGAAATAGCTATGCTGTCTTATGATGCTGAGAAATTCCGGAAATACCATAAGGAAGGATTTCCGGAATTTAAAATGAAACACACAGTTATTCACTGACCTTTTCTTTTTTAAACTCTGTTGGGTCGTGATAACCAAAATATTCCATCTCACCACCGAAGTTGCTGATTACCTTCCGTACTTTATCCAGGGACTGAAGCCGAGTTTTATTATCTACGGCTCTAATTGTCGCTAACCGGTCAATGGGATGGTTTCTGTCTTCCAGTTCTGCTCTTAAATAGTATGCATCGCCAACATAAAAAGTCCAGCGATTATTCAATTTACAGGCCACACCACAATGTCCGGGAGTGTGCCCGAACAGTGGTATTAAATAGGCTTCAATATCCAGATCCAGTTTGCGGGCGGGTAAATCGAACCAGTTGCTATCGTCTTTTTCGTATAAGCGAATTTCCGGGTTATGTGACAGTTGGTGGTTCAGGTACCTTTCATGACCATCTTTAAAGCTGTTGTATTCTTCTTTTGAGAGGTGTAATCTGGCTTTGGGAAAGTCCGCAGCCCCGCCAACATGGTCCGGATCAAGATGCGAACAGATTATATTCGCTACTTTGTCAGGATTTAATCCTAATTGCTCTATTTGCTTAATTGCAGTAAGGCTTTCGTCAAATTGGAATCCCGTTATTTCCACCAATTCTTTCCCGAGAATTTTTTCAGGTTCTTTTGTTTCCGCCATTCCGATACCTGCATCTATAAGTGTAAGGGACTCATTACTTTCAATCAGTATGCAATGTCCGATTGCCGAGCCAAATGGCGATTCTATTTTAACGCAATTCAAATGATGTACTTTCATAGCTGTTGTTATTTTTAGCTTGTGGATAAATTTATTATGTGAATACAAATGAGGCTATCTATTCCTTGGATTTCCGGAATAATAGCATTTTTCCTTTACACATAGTATTGGATGTCCTCGCGGGGAGGGCTGATGGCTTGGACCTGCTATTGATGTATTGTTTACCATCATAAACAGATCATTGACCGGAAATCCGTTCTGAAAATTATACCGATGTGTTAAATTCCGATCCAAGGCCTTCTCAAAGCTCCTTGTGCATACTTAAAGCCAGTTGCACCAACACTTTTACTGGGATTGATCAAAAATTAACGCATCACTGACTACTATCAGGTTAGTAAAATTAAATGACCTCATGCAAAAAGAAGGCACTGCCATCTCAGGAAAGCAGTTTTGTCTTTCTTCTATTATAGATATTCCCGAAGACCGGAAACAGGTGACAAAAAATAACCTTTTTTAAGATACTTTACCCGTAACCTGCTTTCCCGGCACAGAAAGTCTTCGCGAAAGTACCCGGAATCAATCCGGAAGATCGAGTATTAAAGATTTATTCTGAAATACCCAGGACAACAATGCTCCGTAAGAAGAGGGGATATGGAGTTTTTTTCTGAGATTGGTTTTTAATTTTTCGATGTTCTTCTCACCACAGCCGAGTTCATCAGCCATCTGGCGGTTGGTCTTCCCGTCAACCAGCTTTTTTAAAACCTGTATTTCATTTCTGGTCAACCGGTCCATGGAAGTCACTGTTTTTTTTATATTTTTCCTGAAGAAATTGTTGACGTATTCTTCTCCTTTTATCAGGCAATCCATACATTCGTGCAATTCTTTCAGGGAAGTTCCCTTTGATAAAAAGGCGTCTGCTCCAACACTCATCGCCTTTTTATAATAATGCATACTATGATGCAGGGTCAGGGCTATAAACCGTGTGTCCGGGCTTCTCATTCTCGACTTCCTGATAACTTCAAACCCACTGATCCCGGACATGTTAAGATCTATGATCACAATATCCGGCCTGTGCTGCACTATTTTGATATAGGCTTCGTTACCATTACCGGCTTCTGCAACAACCACACTTCGGGGAAGGGTAGAAATAACGGTGTATAACCCTTGTCTGAATATAGATGTGCTATCCGCAATTAAAATTTCAGTCATAAGTCATTTAAATTAGCAGGCCATAACTATTGACCAACATTCTATACTATATATATTCCAAAAACCCGGAACAGGTGACAACAATTAACGTAAAAGGTTCAGAAGTTGGGAAACCGGCAACAGGCATCCCATTAAAGACTTCAGAACAGCCATTAACGTATCTCGGGTTACACCAGAAGGGGAATGGGAAAGCTGCGTAATGAGAACTGTATACCGCGTTGACCGCATACCTGTTTGCTTATGATTTCGCATATAATTGCTTAAGCAGTTCTGTAGCTAAAGGTGCATCACTTATACCGCCTATTGTCCAATAAACACCACGAAATGCGGTTTAAATCCAAACCCGGTATCACGAAAAAGGAAGACGAAAAAGCCTTTGTCCTCTATAATGATTTTATGGTACAGGCTCGGAAGGTGTCCGAAGCAGAACTCCAACGCCTAAAGCGGCTGCATTGTATAGAAACTGTTGTTTGAGCAAAGATTTTTCCGCTGAAAACTCAAGAAAAACAGATCACAAAACCGATGAACCTAAAAACAGTCGTTATGAACACCTATGAGAAAAAACTGATTGAAAGCCGGAAACATTATGTTAAAGATTATCATCCCATATTGCAACCGCCCTCCATTTTTAAAGATAAATTCCAAATCCGCTATTTCTACATTGAAGGCCATGCCGATTTGTTACTGACGGCCCGGGCTTTTATATACTTATGCCAAAAAGTCAACAACCTCGGGGAAATCCCGAGAAAATATTTTTCGACGCAAGCATCGGAGCATCTTAAATCTCACTTTATTACCGATGTGTTAAATTCTAACGACAGGTCTGCTTAGCACTATTCATAATTGATTTTCAACCACATATACCACAAAGGTTTACACAAAGTTTGCAGAGGCAAAATAAATCACTGTTCTTTAAGCTTCTTGTTACGCACGGTTTTCGACACTTTTTTATGATGTGGCGATTTGATATTCAAGGCACTTCCCCTGTTACACCAACGGGTCCACCTGTCTTCGAAGGACCGGGATGCTTTTCCGCTCTAAAGCCCGGAAAACAGCCATTTAAGAGATTGTGTATACACTGGAGGGACACCGGTAAGCGGCTAACGGGGAAGGGTAAGCCGCTTACCGGTCTGCTTATGATTTTATCCATAACTGCCTGGGCAGCAAAACAGGTTACCCCCGCGGCCTGAGAAATCCGGTTAGCAGCATATATGGTCCCGTCGTCCGCTTACCGGCTTGCTTGTAAATTCACAGGCAACTGCTTAAACGGCATACTGGCTTACATCTGCGGCTTAAGGGAATGGGTACGAAATCACAAGGGACCCGGTTTACGGCATACAGGGTTCGGTTGGCGGCTTAGCGGGTTACTTGTGAATCCGAAGGCCATTGCTTAAACAGCTTACCGGGTCAGCTTTGCAGTTTAAAGAAATGGGGGTGCGGTATAAAGGCCCCTGCCGGCCACTTATGCATTTCCGTTGACCGCTTACCGGGCTGCTTATGAATTTGTACGTCATTGCTTAAACGGCTAACCGGATTACTTATAAAATCGTACCCGGTTACTTAAACCGCATACCAGGTCAGGTTTACAGCTTCAGGGAATGCATATGTGGCAAACCCACCCCGGTTCAGTGAATACACAATCCCTTAAATGGCAGAAACAGACCCCGGATTATCCGCCCGGGAATACGGTATGCCGGTCCGTCAGCAAGGGAGGGTAAACCTTTACCGGGAGGTCACCTGTCTTCAACCTGCCGGCTCCCCGGCAGCGGAGTCATCCGCCGGGCAGTGCTGTTGCCCCCGGTGCCGGGCTTGCCAAGATGCTTACGGTGGCGGCCCGGAGGTGTTCCCGAACCTGTATTGCCGGGCCGGGGAGATTTGTCGTACCGCAAGGGGCACGTTCTGCCTGCTATTATCCCTTATCACTTCACCGCCATGGAACACGACCAGAAACCGGGTCGCTTAACCTGCGAAACATTACAGGTTTCAGACCGTTCCCTCCGGGCAAAACACCTGTAAAAAACGGTTTACAGATACGGATAACGATAAACTCAAAGAAAGTAAACACAAGCAGCTGAATATCAAAGCAGGCACGTACACAAAGCAGATTTTCCCAAATATAGGAAACTGTTTAAATTTTATACATCAGTGCCACTTCTGGAATATTAATAACAACGCTTTATTTGCAGAATACAACTATAATCGCCGGGGAAAGTATGAAATTCCAAGGTCATTCCCTCTTCCATGAGCATGAGAGGAACTTCTGTAGAAATTACAGTGGTTTTCCAGGTATCAATGCGTAATTCGCCGGCACAAATCAATTGCCGGGGCACAAGCAGATGGGACGATTGTTCAATCCCGGAGATATGTGGGCCTTAATTATATCTTTCTCCTGAATGTTCCTCATGGCGAAGGTCTTCCGGTACAGCGGGATAAAAAATTTTAAAAGCAAAAATAGAGCTCCGGTGATTATTGCGGTAAAAACAATATCTGACAATTCGTGACTCACTGCGACCTAAAAGAACATTTGAATTGGTAGACTTTAGTTGTCTTTATTGCTTAAGGATACGAATTATATTGTAGAGATATTTTCCTGAAAGAAAAAACTCAGATAATTCATTTCAGACTACCTGAGTTTTTAGCTTTTCATCAATAAGATGTACCTTTTATGTAAGGGCTCAATTCTTACTATACTTATTCTTCCAATCCAACATTCACTAAGGCTTTAGAAGAATTGAAATATAGCACTAATCGCCTGTCTGTATTGGACAAATATAAAACCTGGTAATAAGCATAGTTGAACCCTTTTATGGATCCCTCTTCGCTTTCTACCTTTTTACCCAAAAATTTTAAATCTATCAAAGTAGTGGTTCTATCGGGGCCATGCGGTATCACCCTTTTGGTTTCCACTATTTTGTCTCCTATTTTAAAGGTTTTATTCCCATCAATGCCCAATAATACCGTATTGGTGTTAATATCAAAACGTACGATTTTGTTATCAATAGTATACACTTTATTCCTATTGTATGTATATATTTTCCCTTTTCTATTGGCCATTTCAAAAATGTAGTCCTCAATGTCACTCGGTGCACCAAAAACCTGGGTTGCCCTGGATATATTATCATCAGGATAAACTTTAGTCCGGGAGCCGGCTTTCGTAAGATAAGCAGTGCTAATTTCTAACGTTTGTGCACTTACCGTTACACTAACTAATGCTAAAACTGTAAAATAAGAAAATGTCTTCATAAAAGAATATTTTTAATATTGATTTTTATAACCCGAATTCCATAATTTATTTAATAACAAGGAGAAGTTCCCTCCCCGGTTGTTTTATTAAAAGTTGTAGCTATGTAGGGGTCCGGCTCTATGGATTCGCCTTCTTCATTTCTTGCCTGTATATGTACATGAGGAACCACTCTTTTGTCTGCGGCATTTCCCGTAGTCCCTGTAGTTCCTATGACGGCCCCCTGCTCTACCTGGGTTCCGACTTTAATATCTGAATTCACGGAGTTCAAATGATTATATTTTAAATAAACAACTTTGTTATTAACAATACTTTTAACAGTTACAAAATTTCCATAACTCCTTTCAGCATATTGCCCGGCAGAAAAACTTGTCCTGGTAGATATGACAACTCCATCATACATCGAGTACAATTTGCTATTGGGTTCAGCTACAATATCCATGCCATCGTGAAATTTGGTCCCTCCGTTTCTTGTATAACCATATGTGCCGCCCTTATAATTCCCGGCACTGGACGGAGCTATACTCGGATTTCTTATGGGATCGCCTTTACAAGGCGTATCTATGCCATTGCCATCATTGCTTACGCTATTTCCGCCACCAAATAATTAAGAAATATTAATTTTTACCTCTAAGAATTGGGAGCATCTTTTCTTTCAGTAATTCCTGATATTTTTCATCTGAAATCTCTATTCCGCCTTTAGGTTTTTGAAGATCATGATTGACATCCGAATAATTAAACGTAATTGTTTTCATATAATATAGCACTTTCTCATTCGATATGCCTTCTAACACTAACCCCGGAAGACCATCTATTCCTTTAGGACCAAAGGAGACCGGAATTTCCGGTGTAAACCAGGCAATCATCTTGTTCATTTTTTTTGTAGCTTTTATAAGGTCTTCCCCCTCCACCAGGGCTTCGGCTTTATAGCACAGGTAATCTCCTATTTTTTTAGTTTCCTTGGTTATCTCCCATTGGTATTGCTCAAAAGGATAGATTACACGGAAAGTCTCCCCTAAAGACTCCCGTTGTTCGATTTTCAGCTTCTCTTTTAGGTTCTTATATTGAATTCCCCCGGCAAGAGCTGCAGCCATCGTATATCCAAAATCACAACCAAACCCTAACTTTTCTTTACGACGAAATAAACTGGATGTTTCATCAAAGAAAAGCTCACATTCTACATCTTTCAATCCGTTAACTATTTGTTCATCCATATCTTTCTCTTTCTGCGAACCGGGCCCTACTTTATTAATCAGCCTGATTCCATAGGTAACATAAGTAACATTACCATTCTTTTGAGCAAATGCATTCACCGGTAATAGGAGAAAAGCGAGTATAATAGAAAATAAATAAAGCTTCATGGTCTTAAATATAATATGCATTAATGTTATTGATGGAGATAAGGGAGAATGTGTTACACCTCTCCCTTATCTTAAGCTTTGAGTATCTTTTTTTACATATAATACTAACAATGGCGATAAGCTTCTCCAAAAGCAGCTTCTCCTGCTTCCAAAGACCCAGTCTCTTCATATACTTTTTTGGCATAACCATCGGCTATTTCCCCACAAAGCCGGTCATAATAACCACCGATAACAGTTTTTAATTGCTCCCGATGAAGTAATTCATCCTTTTGGATCCCTAAGCCTTTTAAACCTAACTTTCTCATTATTGATAAATTTTAAATTAATTTTGCCCTGAACATTTAATGACCGTCAAGGTTTCGGTCGAGCTTCGCGAAAGCATATCGTTGATGGCCCAAGGGTTTCTTTGGCCATTTTTCTTTAAACCAATACTTCTTTAAGGTCTTCTACCAGATATTCCTTTGGTAATTCATACCCATTGATAAATATTGTAGGGGTTTGGGTTATATTTTCAATATCACACCATTGTCGCATAGCTGTGATTTTTATACGCTGTTCTTCCAATTCCCCGTTCATGGGATATTTTTAGCAAACAACTCGTAATCTTTCTGTTCTGCCTTATACCAATCATCCAGGGCCCGTTGCATCACATCATTATCCCTTTTGGCATGGATAGCTAAAAAATGCTTTACTGGTTTTGTCCTTGGGTCCTTTTCATGAGTGGTTGCTGTAAAAGGTATTTGTAGATTGATTTTACCGTGTCTTTATTTATGAAAATTCCCAGTCCCGTAGTTGGTATTTTTAATTTCCGGGATTTAGCCAAAAGTCCAGTAAATACATTTGGGTTGTTCTTTATTTTTTTCAGTCCTCTTTGATATATGTTGGATTCTTTTTTGGCTTTCAACAGGGGTTTTAACCATGTCCAGCCCCAAATTGGAAGTAATGTCAGAAATAGCAAAAGAGGTAAAGTTTCCCAGTGTATGGATTCCAAAAGGAATCCTCCTAAAAATGCAAAAATGATCTCAAAGGTTAGTATACTTGTGATAATTATACAGAACTTACATCATTGTTTTATCACAGCCCCTTGATAATAAATCGAAAGTATACTCACTGATAAGGTGACGAAGCTCAACATAGCTAACACGGAAAAGGTGCTCGAAGAAAACCCGGTCATTATCAAATACGATAATGACCCGAAGAAATAGGAAAAGCCCAACAAGCCCAGGCTAAGACTATCATTAAAGACTTTGGCATATTTTGAACCGAGAACGGCATCACAATCGATTTTCTTTCCTCCCGAACAGAAATGCTGTAAAGTGGGATTGTATTTATCCACTTCGTACCACAACAATAATACACCTGTTGCCAGTCCGATAAGTTTTGATAATATGCTGCCGATCAAAAAGATGGTAGACGAACCTTCTATCAAAAAAGATTTCATCAATATGGGAGTTATTACAAAGGACAACAAAATTATAATTGCTGATGTTAATGAAGTTCTTATGTTGTTTTCCCACTTCTTTCTTTCAATACCAGGTTCGGCAGATTCTTTAGAGACCTCTACCAAAAGACATATGCCTGTCCAGCGATCTGAAAACTCTTTCGTAGATAATTCTACAGATTCTTTTTTATTGCCTTTAATAATGGCTTTTTCTTCCGAGAATTCTTCAAGAATCTCAAAAACTCCACCGCGGTCTGATAATTGGACGATACATGGCAGGGGAAGTTCCAATAATTTTTCGGGAGCCACTTTTACGGTGAGGTTTTCGATGCCGTATTTTTCCAAAGTATCAGAAATACACAATAGACTGGGGTGATCCGGGTGGGATAATATGGAATCTTTTAAGAATGTATTGGCATGCTTGATATCAAGCAATTGCAATATTTTCTTTGCAATACGAACGCAATGATCCATAACATATCAGGCTAATTTAAATAATAAAGGAAGGGGGAAATCCTGATTGCTAAACCAATATATCTCATTAAAATCAACTTTATACTAAAATCTATTACCTGCATAACCTGCATATCGAACTCGTTTAAACTTTTTCAATAGGCTCACTTTATTAAAAGATTGTCTAAAGAATTCATTTCTCTCAATCTCTCCCGTAGTATAAGTCCAATAATATCATCGATCTCATCCCCTGTTTATATATTACAATTTTTCAAAAACGGGTGACAAAAATTGTCATAAATGTCTATCCAGGGGTTTTGTTCAATTATATTACTTACTCAAAACAGGATATTTTGTAGTGACCGATTCTTCGTCAAATTTGGGAGAATTTTGAATAGTCGCTTTCAAGATATTGTAAGAGGATACCCATGTCACTCAACTGGACAGGCTGGAAAAGCTTTTCATGTTGACCATGATCGCCATTGTCTGGTGCTACAAAATTGGGGATTTTGTGGATAGGAAGATCAAGCCCATTACCTTCAAAAAACACGGACGAAGAGCCGTAAGTGTCTTTAAATATGGATTGGATTGGATTGGTTATCAAATTGGCTGTTGACAGGATTTAACAAACTCAACATCAACTTAATGGATTTTTTGTTATGTACTTAGAAAATAAGATTAAATTATGGTTGTACATCTCAAAGGGGCAGCACCTAAAACTAGGTCAACCTAAGTGCTGCCATATTGAGAAGTCGTTTATACTAACTTAGTAACCTATAGTAAATCGTTCATAATGATGTGCAGGATTTTCTAGCTCATCAATCATTGCCTTTGCATAGTCTTGAACAGATATTTTACTTTCTCCTTGGTCATTGATGATTAAATCATCTTTCCCTAAGCGGTAGTTTCCTGTACGCTCTCCAGGTTCTATGATACCTGCTGGTGAAAAGAATGTCCAGTCTATATCTTTTTCTGTTGTTAAGGTGTTTAGGTAAAACTCACCTAATGATTGTACACCTCCCATAATTTCTTGTGGTAATGCGTCTGTATCTACTACGCGAACTCCAGGTGCTACAAATAGAGTACCTGCCCCACCCACAATAAGAATACGCTTTACTCCGGCTTCTTTTACTCCTTTTAAAATAGCTGGGTACGTGCGCAATGTTTCTTCATAAATAGCAGGATTTGTCCAACCTGGATTAAACGCACTAATTACAGTTGAGACTCCCTTGGTTACTTCAGTAACTACGGCCGCATCAGAAACATCTGCTTTTACAATCTTTAAATTGGTATGGGTAATCTTAATATTTTCAGGATTACGCACAACTGCTGTGATGTGTATTCCTCTCTCTAAAGCCTCACTAAGAAGTGCAGATCCTATAAATCCGCTAGCTCCAATTAAAACAACTTTTTCCATTTTGTACTTTTAAATGTTTAATGAAACAAAAGTACTGTGCAGTGGTTACAACCCTATAATAATTTCCCGTCTAAAAATGGTAATTATCCGCAATTTCGAATTCAATAATGCTTTTTACGGAATTCAAAAGGTGTAGAATAGACATGTCGCTTAAAATATTTATTAAAATAGGAAGGTTCTTCAAAACCAAGGCTGTAGCCAATCTCTTGAATACTTAAATCACTATATATAAGCAATCTTTTCGCTTCCAGAATTATTCTAGAGTCTATGTATACTTTAGGTGTTTTTCCGCTAAAAACTTTAATTTCTTTGGCTAGCTTCTTTTCATTAACACTCAATAGGTTTTGGTAAAATTCGGTAGTTCTATTTTTTTTATAATGATTTTCAACTGCATTGTAGAAGCGTCTGGCAATAGAATTAACTAAAACTGTAGCATCTTTCGAAAATTGCCGTTCCGATTCAAAAAGAATAATACGAAGATAACTTTGTGCTATAGCTATTTGAAAACTGGTTTCTCCTTGCATCAGCTCTTTTTCTAATAAATATACCAAAGGTCTCATTTGATCAGGACGAATAGCTATCTTCTTATGCAGTCGTATGGGATTTAATAATTCTGAAGAATATAAAAAATTAGCATCGATTTCACTACCATTAAAGAATGAACCGGTAAAGAGAATCAGTTTGCCTTCATAGGCTGATTCTGTATCAAACGCACATATTTGTCCAGGAGTAATCATTAAAAGTTCATTGCTCTCTACCCCAATTTCATGAAAATCAATATTCATTTTAGCATAGCCTCTATCTAACCATAAAATTTGATAAAAAGCAACCCTGTGTGGTTGCCCCAACATTTCAGGTAACTCTTTTATAAATTTCAAATCTTTTACCTCAATATCAATAGGCAGTGCTTTAAAAGCAAATGTTTGAATATCTGTTTTCATGGCACAAAGGTATTTATTTCTATAATTTACTTTTGATAAACTTGAATAAACACAACTGTAAAACTACCATTTCAATACAGCAATAGCTACTCTATCTTCAATTCCAAACTCCTATTCCCCATCAATTCACCTACCTCTAATTTCAACTCCTCATGAGCCCCCACAACTGTTTTAAGCAATACCAATACCCGGTGGCTTGCGCCTGTAAACCACTTCCTATGCCTATCATTCCTAATAGTATTTTTATATATTTCATCATCATTTTCATCTTTCTTTTAATTCAATTCATTTTTAACTATTATAATTCTGGTTTTAAAATGAGTTCATACCCATCATCAATGGTGACCTTTACTCTTCGGTTGTTGCGTTGCAATAGTTGCTGTAAAAAGCTGGTTTGAGTCGGAAACGCCGGAATACTAATCTCTCCAATAGTCTGAGTGACCGCTTCCTTGGTCGCCTCTGCCCGAAAGGAATTCACGGTATAGATACCTTCACTCCCATCCTACTTGTCATATGCTTTGAGACTCACTTCCATCGTTCCGATATGGGTAATATGTAACAAAGTTCGATTCGGTTGAAAAGACACAAATCCATACAACCGCGTATACCGCTCAAACTTCTGCCCACGAATCCTTGCAGATTTCATAAGCTCCATTTCTAACCGATACTTACTTTGTACCGTTTGGGTTCCTCGAACCTTTACATATAGCAGCGCATCCGTATCTGCAATCAAATCCGCATCCTCCAACTGCACTCCTGCAAACAATACCTCTTGTTGTTTAGCCAATTCCTTTAGAAGCTTCTCATTATCTTTTTCTTGATGCACCTCCCCATTACCTTCCTCACGAGCTTCTTTGAGCCAAGTAATTTAAGGAATTTCTTCTTTTGCATACGATGTATACTCTACAGAACCATCACCTTCAGCAACACCTTCCTCCACAACCTGCAAAGAATCTATCGTAATTCCCATACTATCCAATTCCTTATCATCATATATACTGGGTGGCGTAAACTCCCGCTCCGGCTCTAAGGCATCTACCGCTTCTTTTTTATTATCAAACTCCGGTTCAGAAACTTCCAATTCCGGTATTGCTACGGTTTCTACTTCAGTAACTTCCCAATCCTCCATGCCAAACTTCCAATAGGCATAGCCGACGATAAATAATACCACCGAACCTATAAGTCCTATAAACACTAGTTTTTGTTTTGTCATATACTAAAGAATAAATTATTATTTACTTGAAATAACTCCACTAATTTAGTAGTACAGTTATTATCGAAGTAATCATATAAATATTTTCTTTTTCTTAAATCTCGATTAACGGACAACGATAACCTCTAAGAACACGAGTGTAAAGACCTGAAAATCATGTTGTTTTAAGTAGTCGTTGATGCATAATATAAAAGAACCGGTTTTCAAACGTATACACAGTTCAATATTCATCTAATTCGTATTTTTGTAAAGTGCTGATTACAAGATTCAGATAAAAATGATTAAAGTATTATTAGTAGACGATCACCCCCTTATAAGAAGAGGAATTCGTTCTTTGGTTTTAAAAATGGCAGATGTCACTGCGATTGCGGAAGCAGAAAACGGGGAAGAGGCATTAAAAAAGATATTTCATCACAGGCCGGATTTTGTGTTCATTGATATATCCATACCTCGTGTAAATGGTATTGAGGTCATAAGGAAGGTGAAAAAAGAACTCCCGGAAATAGCATTCATTGTACTCACTATACACAATGACCCTACGCATTTCCAGGAGGCTATGGCTGCCGGGGCCATAGCATATTTGCCTAAAAAGGCTGGCTTTAATAAGGTACAGGAATGTTTGGACGCTGTATTAAGGGGGGAGACGTATGTAGATGATTTTTTGGAAAAAGAAGCTACCGCAGCAAATTCCGCTATTTCGGGTTTAACAAAAAGGGAAACCGACGTGTTAAAAGGGGTAATACACGGAAAAAGCAATAGGGAAATTGCAAGCAACCTTTTGTGCAGCGAAAAGAACATTGAAAAATTCAAGACCAAAATAAGGAAAAAACTGGATATACCTCCTTCTTACGGAGCTTTGCTTGACTGGGCTATCCACAATGAAGTTTACTTATAAAAGTATAAATTTTGCGCATCAAAGGGTGGTTTCCCTGAATATAATACCCCTTCTTACTTCAATTTGCAACGATCCTATCCTGTGTTAGAAATAGGGAGCCCCCTACTCTTTAGCTTTTTATATTCTTGTAGTTTTAAGGTATTTAATTATCCTTTTTTTTATTCAAAGCAATAAAAAAACTAGAATTACATAAAAAAACAGGAATATGAAAGCGTCGGATGCCATGGATATTACGGAAGAGCTTAATGCCATAAACTGTACGGAAGACTTTAATGCAGCAGAAATTATGGAAAGGCTTAAAAAGACCCTGGGGATCAGGACGGATGTAAAACTCTCTAAGCTTTTAGGGATTGAATCCAATACGTTATCCACATGGAAAGCAAGGAACAGCCTGAATTTCAGACGTATCATAACTGTTGGAAGAAAATATGGCCTGGACTTAAATATACTGTTTTCCAACGTAGACATATCGCGATCATATCATAAAAGCATGGTGGCAATTCCCAGGGAATACCAATACCAGTATGTAAATAACAGGAATAAGGATTCCTTTATTAACGAAATGCCCCGGTATAACTTCCCTTATATAGGAAATCACAATACAAGAGCCTTCCAGGTACTGGATTTTTCGCTATTCTCTACGGATAAGGGAACTTCTTATGCTATTGGTGAATGGGTTGGACACACTGAAGACATACTTAATGGTGAAATATACATATTAGTGAACAGGACGCATGGCGTGTTTATAGGTAGGGTGGACATCAATAATAACATTCCCGGCACCCTGTTCCTGATCAATGAAGATGCAGGAGAAATGCCCTATAAGACCAAAATATACATCAGCGATATTGTTGAGATATGGAAAGTGTACAGCGTGGTTTTTTCAAGACATTTTGTTAAAAAAGAGGGGGCTTCAGCATCATAACAACCGGAATTTTCTTATTTTTATAACACATTATGAGATTAATTCGGAATTTCCTTAATGATCATGAAAAATTTTATGACCCCACTTTGGAGTATTTCCCAGGCTAAATCTTCAAAAAAATCGACTGTTTGTAGAAGTGCTAAAAATGTGTTTTAAAAGACATAAACTGTCCAACCGTATACATCAGGTTCTTATAAAGAGCGTTATACTTATTGTTTTTCTTTTGTGTACGGAAAATATTCACGGCCAGGAATATTATTATGAGAAGTACGACACCAAAGAGATTGGTTCAGAGAGCATGAGCAAAGTAATACAGGATAAAGAAGGAACGCTTTGGTTTTGCAGTTATAACGGATTATTCTCATTTGAGGGCAAGGAATTTACGGGCTATAAAAATGGATTAAGCCATGCAGAACTAAGTGATGCCGTGATCACACGGGATGGCCGTTTTTTTGTTTTGGCAGCATCAGACGGCCTCCATGAATTTACGGGAAAAGCGTTTATCCCTGTTTCGGGTGTCGATCGCAATACAGAAGAGCTTTACATGCAGGTCAATGAAATTTCCGAAGGCGTATTGCACATATTGACCACCGAAAGATTTATCGAATATAACTATATCAAAAACGAGATCGCAAAAGAATTCGACGGATTCAGGTATGCCCGCCGCTTTGAATATTTTAACGGTAAAATATGGATCGCGGATATGAATGACGGCATTGTTGTCATTGACAGCGAAAAAAATACGGTTAAAAAGATCACCCCGTTTTCGGAATCAAATTTTTACTGCATAAACAAAGACAAGCTGGGAAATGTATGGATAGGAGGGAATCGTGTGGTGTTAAAAATGTCGGGGCAGGAAAAAATAGAAGCCTATTACAGGAGCCCTGACAATGCTTCATTACGAATAATCGACATTCTTCCCACTAAAGACAATACGCTACTTTTAAGTACTTTTGAAAAAGGCATTTATTCCCTGAACCCGGATAAAAGACCGGCCAAATTGAATCCCGGTGTCGATATATTTGATCTTGTTTACGCTGATATATTCAAGGATTCGGAAGAAAATTACTGGTTGCTTCCCGTTACAGGAAGCAGTCTCGTTAAATTACGGTTGAATATTTACAAACACCCTTTAAAACCACAAGCGTATACCTTTAAGTTAAATTTAAAAAATGACAGTACACTACTTTGTATAAATGCCAAAAAGGGATTGGAGGAGATCAACCTCGGCAATGGAGAGATAGATACCTTACCGGTATCCAAAACAGTAGAGCCGCGTATTACAACTTTTTATGATTATTGCTATTTGAAAAATAAAGAGACTCTCGTGGCGACAGATGCCGGGATTTTTGTAGCGAAAGATTCACTGTACGCGTATACGGATAATCGCAATACAGACGCCGATATATTTCATCTTTTACCGGTAAATAACGATAAGTCGGCTATTGCTTTTGGAACTACATCCAAACAAGGTTTTGTTCTGAATATAAACCCAAAAAAAGAAATGAAAAAATATAAGGACTACCGTCCGAGGATCTATATGTTTGCAGATTCCATAGACGTCGGAACTTATTTTTATATTGATCGTAAAGGATGGTATGTTCACAAATTCTTCACTCCGGATCCGGATCAGGAAGAACATTTAGTAAAGAAAAGTACGTCTGTAACGATACCGATTAAAATATCGGACAGGAAATACCTCTATGTGCAGTCAGATACCATAGGTATTGGAGAACTCTATAAGACTTCGGCCAAAACAGATTGGAAGGTTAAAGAAACAGCATTAAAGAACGAGCGGTTACCGCTAAAAAACCTAGGGTTTTCTGCGATAGATTCCAGCGATAATATATGGGCGGTTAATCGTTCCAGTATATATAAAATACGGATCGACTCTTTAAAGGGCCAGGTAAATGTAACCCATAGATACCGGCTTCACGAAAAGAACGCCAATATTAAAACAGAGAAAATAGTCGATGTATTAAAGGAGAAAAACAAATTGTTCATCACCACGGATAAAGAGCTCATTATCTGGGAACTTACGGAAAAAATGACTGCATTGCCCCCAGAGATAAAGCATGTTGATCTTCCGGAAGGAATTAAAAATGATACTATAAACGCAAGCGGAATTCCATATGATATAGAACTTCCTTATAATAAAAGCCATTTAACCCTTCACTTTTCGAGTAACGAATTTTTTCTTCCGGCTTCGATAGATTATAGTTATAAACTTGTTTCGGAATCTCTTTCTGCCCAAAGCTGGTCGGCACCTACTACTAAAACATCGCTTGACTTTTCCTTTCTGGCGCCGGGAAATTACACCTTGCTATTAAGGGCTACGGACAGGTTTGGGAGATGGTCTGAAGGCCATACCGAATATACCTTTAGCGTGTCCCCCCCGTTTTGGAAGACCCCCTGGTTTTTTACAGCGGTGGGAGGAGCAATTTTATTGGCATTATATACGCTGCATCAGATCAGGGTCAATTATTTAAAGAAGATCAACAGGGTACAACAAAAATATTCACACCGGCTCATTGAGGCGCAGGAAGATGAAAGAAAACGGGTGGCCAGGGAACTTCACGACGGGGTCGGTCAAAGCCTGGTCCTCTTAAAGAATGAGGGAAGCACTCCGGAATACGAATCTAAAATTGACCTGTTGATCGATGATGTGCAAAGAATATCCAACAACCTGCATCCGGAATATATCCGCCGGTTAGGGCTGACCAAAGCCATAAAGTACCTTCTAAAAAATATGGATGAAGTTTCATATACGTATTTCAGATGTGAGATAGATGACGATATAGATCACCATTACGAGGGAGAAAGAGCGTTACATATATACCGGATCGTACAGGAATGCGTGAACAATATCATAAAGCACGCCGATGCCCCCGATGCATGGATATGTCTCAAAATAAAAAATCAGCGGTTAAAGATATGGATCGCAGATAATGGAAAGGGCATGAAAGCCAACCCCTTAACTTTGAATAAAGTCAACTCCTTGGGGCTTAAGAGCATTGAAGAACGCATCTTTTTACTCGGCGGAACATATAAAATGAAAAGGAAAGGGGAAAAAGGAGGCTTTGAGATCCTTTGTAAAATACCCCTTTAATGCCTGTTATGGATAAACTGATCAAAATATTACTGGCAGACGACCATCTGTTACTCAGACAAGGGTTACGGGAGATACTTCAAAATAATTTCAGGGATATCATTGTCAGGGAAGCAGAAGACGGGGAAGATACCTATCATAAGGTCATGAATTATAAACCGGATATCGTTTTTCTGGATATTAACATGCCTCGTAAAGATGGCCTGGAGATCTTAAAAGAAATAAAAAGTAAAGTTCCGCAAACCGTGTTTGTGATCTTAACCATGCATAATAATATCCATTACTATCGGGAAGCCGTGGAAGCGGGGGCCAAAGGATTCCTTTTAAAGACACACGCCTTGGCAGAGATCTGCGAATGCACAAAAATGCTGTTGGCCGGAGAAAACTATTTGAAGGGTTTTGACGAATTGAACGACATCCCGGAAGACTTTGACAAACTTACCGTCAGAGAGGTAAAAGTACTAAAAGGGATCATAGAAGGACAATCGAACAGGGAATTGGGACAAAACCTGTTCTGCAGTGAAAAAAATATCGAAAGAATAAAGACCAAAATGAGAAAAAAGCTGAACCTCACCTCTTCTTACAATTCCTTATTATTCTGGGCCTTGCGAAATAAAGAATATTTATAATGGGGTCAGGGCCTGTCAACACTACACACTCAAAGCGGCTTTTCCGGGAAATTACACATTCTACACTTTTAACCCTGTTCAGATCATTTCCACAAAATCAATTCAGGAGGCGGTATTTTAACAGATCATCTCAATCTTTGACCGCCCCTCTGAATTTACCAAACAACCTGATCTAAACAAATCGTAAGAAAACAATAAATAAGGTTTTTCTTTATATCTTAATGATTATAAATTCACTTCTCCGGTTCAACTGGTGTTCTCCCTCGCTGCATTTTACGCCATCGGAACAGCTGTTGGTCAATTGCGATTCTCCATACCCCCTTCCGGAAACCCTCTCCCGGGAAATACCGCCCTTATTAACAATATAATCTATCGTGGCTTTGGCCCTACGCTCTGACAATTGCGTGTTATAGGTATCACTGCCCCTGCTGTCGGTATGGGATCGTACCTCTATATCAATATCCGGGTGCTTGCGCATCACTTCGATGACTTTGGCCAGTTCTATTTCAGAACGTTTACGTATAGCGGAGCCGTCAAAATCGAAATAGATGGACTTCAGTCTCAGTTTTTCCGTTAGATCATCTCCCGTAGTTACGGCAATATTTTCCTTGTTCAGTGCTACGACCAACTTCCGTTTCTCGCCTTCGGCCAGTTTGTCGACAAACTCTTCTGCGGTCTGATAGTCCTGCTTTTCAGCGCGGAGATTATAATTTTTTGCCATTAGCACTTCCATACAGAAATCGCCCTTATGATCGGTACTGTCTTCTTTCAACACCCTGTTTTGTTCATCATAGAGAGTGATCCTGGTGCCGGCCAAAGGCGCCCTGGTCATACTATCCTGTACATGCCCGCATAAGGCTGCCCTAAGGGAAACAGGCTCTTTATCCAACAGGCTGTATATATTGTCAAAACCCATAGCATTTTCCCTGTTTGATGAAAAAAAGCCACGCCCGGTATCCTCATTGATAATATATCCGAAATCGTCTGAAGATGAGTTTACCGGACTGCCGACATTCACCACATGATACTGTCCGAAGGGATCTTTTATCGTGGCGAAAATATCCAGCCCCCCCAGGCCTGGATGCCCGTCAGAAGCAAAATACAACACCCCGGAATCACTTATAAAGGGAAAGGTTTCCCTTCCTTTGGTGTTTATGGTGTCTCCAAGGTGCTGTACCGGGCCAAAGCTACCGTTTTCACGGATCTCTGTGACAAACAGATCTGACAATCCCAGCGTACCCGGACGGTTGGACACAAAATACAACTGTTTGCCGTCCGGGCTCAGGGCCGGGTGAGCGGATGAATGATCATTACTGTTAATGGGCAGGTCTTCAACATCCTTCCACTGCCCATCCTTAAATGTGGCCCGGTATATTTTTAAATGATTGACACCGTCTTCCCCTCTTCCATACGTTCCGGGGATATAATTGTTCCTGGTAAAATACATGGTCCTGCCGTCACTGCTCATGGTTGGAGTGGATTGGTGATACTTCGAATTGAGGCTTCCCCGGAGCTCTTCCGGGTTTTCCAGCGTACCTTCACTGTTTATCGCGGCACTATAGAGTTTTAAAAAGGGCTTTTCATTCCATTGATGGGTCCGCTTTACAAATATCCCCGTATCCCTTGCCGTAGCGAAGATCACCTTGTCCTTACCGTAAAAAGCAGGGCCGAAGTCTGTATATTCCGTATTGATGCCTGCATCCTTGACTTCATATCTCGCGGATAAACGTCCGACTTCCTCAAGTTTTTCGGTCAGGGACATTTTAGCTACGTTTTCCCGGCCGGTCAATTCGTAAAACCGGTTCAATATGTTTTCTGCCTCCTCATGGTTCCCGGATGTTTTCAGGCACTGGGCATATCTGAAATAATACTCCGGGCCTGTTTCTCCGTCGAGGGCGAACATTTTTTTATAATACTCAAGTGCTTCCGGATATTGCGCATTGAAGTAGTAGGTATCGGCGAGTTTGCCGTAAAGGTCCCGGGATGCATTGTCCTGGTCCAGGAGTTTTTTATACAGCTCACGGGCCTTTATATAGGCGAATTTTTCGTAATTCGCATCGGCCCTGGCTTTCCTGGCTTCCTGGGCATACAGGCTTCCCGTGATAACAAATATTAGAGTAATGAGTAATTTTTTATACATATCCTGTGATTTGTCGGGTTAGATTAAAAAAACCTGGGGGAACGCATCCTGCTTCGCCCTGAGGACACAAACTCAAACCGGATAAATACTTCGTGCGTTCCCGAATTGTAATTCCCCAGCCTGGAGGTATCAAAGTCATAGGCATAACCGATCATCAGGTTGTCGTTGACCTGAAACCCTGCCAATCCGCTGAGCCCTGCATCCCAGCGATAGGCCGCCCCAACGGTAAAGCTCTCGTTATAAAGGACATTGGCAGAGACATCCACCGCCAAAGGTGCCCCGGATACGGCCTTGATCAGTGCTGCAGGCTTGAACTTCCAGTTGTGATCCAGATCGAACACATAGCCTCCGATCAGGTAAAAATGCATTTTTTCCTTAGCCATGGATTGCTGGATGTCGTCATAAAAACGGGTTTCCAGCAGTGCAGGTACCGACAGCCCTACATACCAGTGATCGGAATGCAGGTAGGCGCCGGCCCCTATATTGGGAGAGAACCTGCTCAGCCTCCCGCTAAGCGACGGGTCATCCGGATCATGAACGTTCAGCTTGTCATAGTTCACCTCCAGAAAACTTCCCCCGGCCATAATCCCCAGGTTCAGCCAGGTAAAAGGATCCAGTTGGAGCTTATAGGAAAAACTGGCATTGACATAGGTATCCCTGGAGGGGCCGATCTCATCATTGATCACGGACAACCCCAGGCCATGCCCCTGTCTACTAATGGGAGAATGGACCGATAGCTGCGCCGTTTTGGGCGCCCCGTCCAGACCTACCCATTGCGAACGGTATAGGCCGAAGATGCTCATCACCCCACGGGTCCCGGCATAGGCGGGATTTACGCTCATGGTATTGTACATGTACTGCGTATATTGCGATTCCTGCTGCCCGTAGCTGATCCAGGAACCCAACAACGCCAATACTATGATAGTTTTCTTCATCTGTCTTGTTTTTAGTACTGCCGGAGCCCTCTCGTGTCCCCGGCGGCTTGTTTGTTTTTTCACATTCCTGTTTTCTATTTCAGGGCACTAATTGATATACAGGTACCCCGACCTGTCTTTGACACGGTTGTCACTGGTGTATTCCAGGATATAGAAATAGGTTCCCGCAGGCAGTAATTTTCCTGTGTTTATAGTGGCACGGCCATCAGAATAACCTTCAAAACGAACGTCGGTATTGTTATACCCTTTGGCTTCATACACTTTTACGCCCCAGCGGTTGTAGATCGTCACGGTATTGTCCGGGTAGTGCTCTATGCCCTTAAGGTAAAAGAAATCATTCCGGCCATCCCCGTCGGGAGACACCCCGTTATACACCTCCAGGCTGCCGTCCGGCTCTTCTTCGGCCATGACCTTGGCCAGGGTAAATATGCCATACCCGGATACTGCCGTGGTCACGGTCTTTTCATCGCGGTTTTCCACACCGCCTTCGTCTTTCCATGTTTCGTTGATGTCATCCCAGCGTACAATGTGTATTTCCTTACCCTCTTCTTCGCTTAAGATATCCAAAGGGGTGGTCTCTTCGTTCCACGTCAGGGTCAGTACGATATTGGAGGCCCCGTTGGTCCTGTTGATTTCCCAATATTCCGCATTGTCTATCAGTTCTACGCTTTTCGCCCTGTCGGCGTGCGGATGGAGGGAATTGGAATTTTCCAGCAGGTATTGCGAGGTAAAATGGTCTGCGTTACCGGAAGGGGCGGACATGAGTACCGGCCGGTAATAGCCCTCATCCCCTATGGGATGATCAAAAGCCTCGTTCCCTGTTTTCCGGACCTGGCCGTCGACAAAACTGTGGTCGGACACCAGTGCGTGGAAAGCCCCCTGCTCAAAGGTGACCAGCCCGCCGTGCTGATCGCCGTCCACGATGCCGTCCTGAAATTCGGCCTTCCCGGAAATGGAAATATCCCCGGAAAGCGCAAAGGCCGGTTGTGAGGCCGGGTTGTTGAACAGCACATGAAAAAGACCGGAAGGCATGTCACCCGATATGGCCTGCTGGCCATGTATTCCTTCAAAAAGGGTCAGGCCGGTGGCCTGGCCGGGACTAAAGCTCACCATGCCATCATTGTGGAAGTTGTTGTAAACAAATAACTCCCCGTCGTTGATAACATCGCCGGTTTCCGTGTTCTCAAAATCGCCCAGAGTGGATACCTGGGTATCGGGAGCAATAACCAGCTCCCCTGTATTGACGGTCTGGCCACACACATAAGAAGCCAGGTTCAACACCGTAAAGACACTTATTATTCTTATCGTTGTAATTTTTTCCATTTTTAAATGTTTTGCTTATATGAGGGACTAAGGAGGTATAACTTACCTGTTTGAAAAAAGAGCCAAAGCGTCAGTAGTGATAACAATATCACTCTTAAAGAGGCTATTTAATTTATGATAACATTTAAATTCCTTTATCAATTTAACCTTTGAGCGGTCATATATAAATAAAAATTGTTGGCATCCTGAGTAGCAAACCAAGTACACTGGTACCATTCGCCGGTATCAAAGGTCAACATTACATTCACATATTCACCGTTACCATTTGGTGATGCCCCAAAAATATCATCTCCATCCACCAAATAATTATAATGATTCGAAGCAATGGTCGTACCGATACCATCAATATAAGCGTCATTGGTAGATAACGAGGATATATTGTATACGATGGCATTGGCGGTGGTATTGAACAGTTTTGGGGACACTCGGGTAGCGTCATATGCCAGAAAATCCATCCGCAATCCGTTGATAATAATAGGTTCCCCCTGAGAATCGCCCACCATTTCATAAGCCGATTTGTCCTGTCTAAAATTGCTGGTATCACCTAAGCTTTTTCCGGTCATCTCATTTATACAACATACATCCTCTATAAAATCGGCTGCAGGCACTATATACCTTATCGATCGTATTTCATTCGGGTTGAAAGGGTCTTCACCCCCACCACTGCCATTACCGGCCGTGCCGCCTATGGCCTTCCATTCGGTACCGTTCCAGAAATAGAACCCCTGTTCAAAAGTATTCCCGATATTAAAGATCAACAGCCCGGTGGCCTGCCCCGGTTGCCCATCCAGATCCAATGTCCCGGAAGTAAGGTCTATCCTTGGCACCAATATTCCCTTATCCGTAGCTGTGATATCGAGTACGGATGACGAGTCGGGGGTTGTTGTGCCTATTCCCGTTTGCTGGGCGTATCCAACCTTAAAAACAAGCCCGAGCAATAGTATTAATACAATTCGTTTCATTTCTTTCTGCTGTTTATTTTTCCTTTAGACTATTTTGATAAGCCTGCCGGCATTTGCGTTTTTAGTGCCTGCCGATAGGCCTGTACATAGGCATTATGATTATTCCTTAAAAAGTTTCTCCAACCTGCTCAACCGCTCTTCCATGGCTTCCTGCTGTTGTTGGAGCCTTTCTATTTCATGGTCTTTGTCTTCCTGCCGTTGCCTGAGCCTTTTTATTTCCCTGTCCTTGCCCTCCAGGGCTTTTTGCTGTTCGATGGTATGGAGATAGAGTTCTTCTACCTTTTCGAGCAACTGCACCGAAAGCTCCGAAGGATTGATCACATACTCCCCTTTTTGGTTTTTGCACAGGGCATCTATTTTGGTAATGCCCGGTAGGTGCCTGTTCCTGTTGATAAAGTCCTCGACCTCTTTCAGCGATTTGAACGTATAGTCTTTGTTCAGTTCTGAAAAACCTTCAAAATAATCTTCAAAAACATAGTCAGCATAGATGGCAGAAGTAGTCAGTATGGCCCCGTTAACAGCCAGTGCTACATCCGGGTTCTCCGTACCCAACATGTCGTCCGTGCCAATACCCACTTTGCCCATCTGGTAAATGTCCTGGTCATTTTCGGTGGCCTTGTCGGTAGTGCCCTGTACCAACCAGGGTTCTACAGTTAAAGCAGAAGTATCCGTAAACAGTGATCCATCCGTGCCGACTGTAATGGCATTGTCGGCATCTGTTGAAATCAGTGGTATATTGGGGTTGTCATTACCTTCATTAGTATATATCAACTCGCCGTCTGTCAGGGCCAATATGGTATTTGTTTCATTGGCCGCAATGATCGAGGCCATGTCCACCGTCTGGGCTATACCTTCCTCGTTGGTATAGGTGATCGTACCGTCGCCGTTGTCCACCAGGTTGGTCACGGTCTCATCATCCACGATGCTGTTGATGTCGATCGTGGTCGCTAT
>NZ_JBRKIT010000001.1:0-143508 GCF_052983395.1 Sinomicrobium halophytocola | reverse complement strand
ATATCCGCCTGTGGATTCGGTTCCAGCGGTGGTGTTTCACAATCCGGGCAATCCGGGTCGGGATCGTCCGTCGGACTGGTGACCTGTACTGCATTCACCAGGTCTTCCATACTCTGTGGGAACGTTTGGACGGTAACATGGTATATCACTTCAGCATCGGCAGGCAACAGATCTATCGTTTCGTCAATGCTGCCAGTTCCCGACGCATTCGGTAAGGTTACGGTACCGGCTACGACTTCCGCCGTCCAGCCCGCAATTTCCGCCCCCGCAGGATCTACGTCCACTATATTTACCTGTTCGGCTGCACTCGGACCGTTGTTCGTTACGGTTATGGTATATTCCACAGTCTCACCGGGGACGTATTCTGTCTGTCCTGTCTCGCCTGTCACTTTTACCGTTACAATATCCGCCTGTGAAACGTAATTCAATACCACATCATCAAAAGCACTACATGTGCCATTGGTCACCGTCCAGCGCAATGTCACCGAAGTATTCGGATCGAGTGCAACGGTTGCGCCCGGATCGTTTATATCTGAAATCGCCCCGGTCAATGTGCCATCGACAACACTCCATTCACCGGTCCCAAAATCCGGAGTAGCGGCATCCAGGGTAAATGTACCGTTGTTATACTGTGTTTGTTCTCCTCCCGCTTCTACCACCGGCATCTCATAAATGGTCACATCAAAACTTTCCTCATCCGGGCAATTCGGGGTAAATTCCGGGAGATATTGATAATCGACCGAAAAATTCTCTATTGTCCAGTCTTTAATATAATCATCTCCATGATAGGTTTCCCCGATAATTACTATGCTGATGTTCCCTCCGGTCAGGTCCTCTATCGCTACTGTGGTAGTGAAATCAATATCCACCGGATCATTCACCGGGGTCCACGTGAGTTGTTGGGATCTTGCGATGATCTCATTCGTGCTGTTATTGACTACCGCAACTTCACCAGAATACCCTCTCCCTGTACCTGGTCCGGTATTGATAATCCGCACTCTCGGATTGATCCTTATCGCGGAACCGAAACATCCGGGATCTCCGGCAAATGCAACATCACTTACGATGGTCTTATAGGTTTGACCATCAATTATCGGATCATTGGTATCATAACTTATCGTCGTCAGGCTACCGTTCCAGACTGCCGGATCATAATCGTCGGTTAAATAAAGGCTTTCCCATCCGGGCCCCCACATGGTCTCCAGACCGGATTGTGTCACTTTGGTGGTACTTACCGCAGAGAGAGCCCCGGAACAATTAAATTCTCCCTCTATCTCATCATAAATATATAGGGTGGTTGTTCCGAACGTATTGATGGCATCGCCTGGTTCCAGCCGCGTACCTCCACCATCTGGTTCGGTAAAATAGGCTTCATTACCCGAAAGATCAGTCCCCTCGATTTCGGGCAGAATATATTCTTCACACGCCTCCTGATCTTCCATCGGGTCGAGGTACGGCGTTTCCTGGATCATCAGGGTTACTGCCGTACGGTTCAGGCTGGGACAGGTACCGTTATTGGCTTCGGCATAATACGTTACCACACCGACAGCGTTTAATGACGGGTCGGCCACTACATTCCCGCCAATAGGGGCATCATACCATACAAGCGTTTCCCCTGCCTCCACTGAGGCTGTGGCCGTCAGGGTCTGTACCGGATCTTCCGCGCAAACGATCTGGTCATCCCCGCTTACCGGGGCCGCAGGAACAGGCAGTGCTTCTTCAATGGTCACGGGTACCGGAGCACTGTCGCATCCGTCCGCCCTGATCACCACCGAATAATCTCCAGGTTCCAGTTCACTAAAAGTGTTGAACCCTGAGAAGTTTATTCCTCCGTCTATCGAATACAACGCATTCTCATACCTCGGTATATGAATGGTACCGGTAGGTGACTCACAATCCGGTTGTGTTACAACAGGTGTCGGAGCAGCCGGGGCATCATCGACTATGGCCTCTGTTTCCAGGCTCACGCAACCGTTTATTGTATTTCTCACCGTTACCATATATGTTCCCGGCGCTACGGATTCGAAGACTGCGGCAGATTGGTAACCCACCCCGTCAATGGAATACTCGAATTCCGCACCCAACGGAGAGGTTACTTCAATACTTCCTTCTCCGTCTATACAAACCGGTTGCCCGATACTTACTTCCGGGGCATCAATCAATATGACTTCCACAGGCATAATAGTACTACAGCCGGTTGCCGGATCTTCTCCGCGGATGTAATACGTACCCGTTACCGAAACGGACTCCGGATTGGTCAATTCTACAGTACCTTCAACATCTTCGAAATAGCTGTATATCAAGCCGGGGGTACTTCCGGCCGTCACCGCTGCATTGGTCAGGTTCACCGTACCTGGTAAACACTCCGGACTGGGATCAGTAATCACCAGTTCCGGAAGGTCATTAATGGTCAGCTCAAAACTTTGTTCATCCGAACAGGCCTGTGTACTCTCCGGCTGGAACTGGTAATCTGCACTAAAACCGGAAAGCAGCCAGTCTTTAGATGTCCCATGCTCAGTCTCCACAGCTATCATAATGGCTATATTCCCTGCCAGTACTTCTGAAGAGGGTACAACACCGGATACGGTTGGTGTTATGGTTGAATTTACAGGGAAATTGGCGGTTAAAGGATCTTCATATAACACCTCATTGGTATTCGTATTGATTATTGCCAGCCTACCGGAATATCCTACTCCGTTTCCCGGCCCCTGGTTGGTAACCGTCACCTGGGCGTTTATATTTACCTCGGTCCCAAAGCAATCGGCTGTATTGCCAATGGATACATCCCCTATAAGCCCCAAATAAATCTGTGAACCAGAAGGTGCTCCCGCAACATCATGCAGTATCTGTTGATTTGCTGTTCCCTGCCAGAATGCAGGATTGGTGGTTGCAGGGTATTGATGGTGGGTCCCATCCCCGAATAAATTGTCAATGGTATAATTCGTATTTGAAACAACCGCCAGATTTCCTTCGCAGTTATCTGTTGCTTCTATCTCATCATAGACATAAAGCGTTGTACTGCCGATATCTTCGATGATATCACCCGGAAGGTACTGTGTTCCTCCTCCGTTCGGTTCCGTATAATAGGCCTCATTTCCGGTCAGGTTGCTTCCCGTGATCTCGGGGAGCTCATAGGATACACATTCTTCCACATCCTCGATCTCATCCAGTAGCGGTGCGGGCAGAATATTCAATGTCACCGGTGTCCGGTTCTGGCTTATGCAGGTACCGTCGTCCGCAGCGGCATAATACGTAACGGAGCCCACTGTTTCAAGGCTCGGGTCGGCCACTACATCTCCTCCCGCGGGGGCATCATACCAGATCAGCTGGACGCCGTCCGGTACGGTGGCTGTGGCCGTTATTTTCTGTATGGGATCGTTTGCGCATTCCTGGATATTGCCTCCACTGGCGGGTGCCGGAAGGTCACATTCGTTCAGGCAAAATAAGGTCGGGTCGTTAAGTTCTTCTGTATCCGGATTATCACTGACCACTGTGGTGCCTCCCTGGGAAATGGTGGCCTGGTTGGAATAGCAACTGCCATACGAAGCATTATCGGCAACTTTAACAGAGACCCGGAATGTCAGTGGTTCCCCGGTGGCAGCCGACGGCTCTACAGTAACTCCACTGATGGTCAATGTCTGTCCCGAAATGCTCACAGTACCTCCACCCGGTAAGGCCGGTTCTACCGAGCCTTCAATCCAGCTCAGGTCGGCTGATGCCAGCACATCCTCAAAATCATACGTCATGGGCAGCATCTGGCTATTGTAGATACTGAACTCGAATTCCACTTCATCCCCGGGCACCAGGCCTTCAGTAGGGATGCTAACCTGCTTTTCCATTCGGGTGGGGAAACAGGCCGTAGCATCAAAAGTAGGGTAAGGATTCGCTGCACTGACGTTAACGAAAACATTATTTGCAGGATTGTAACGGTATAGCCTGTTGGGGGCTGTACCATTAGCATAAAAATAAATCCTCCCCTGCACATCATTCCAGGCACCTCCTGCTGCAAGATTAGCAGGAATAGTTCCGGAACTCGGATTGATAATAGCCTGATTTCCATTATTGGGATTAATACGGATGAGCCTTCCGCTTGAAATCCCATACAAAAAACCGTTATATGGTGAAAACGCCAGATCAACCATGTTCCCAATATCCTGGCTTAGCCTTACGGTCGTGTACATCATGGTTATCAGATCAACCGTTGCCAAAAATGCGGTATTGTTATTGGTAATTACAAGTGTATAAAGTTTATGATCGAGTCCTACTACTCCGGCTGCATAACCGACCCGTCCGCCATTGGCATTGACATTCGCGTTAGCGGTCCATGTCGGCAAGCCGGGCACCTGTCCCGGTGTGGGTTGCGGTACACCAAGCCGGGTCACCGTACCTTCGGCATCGATCCGCACTACGTCAGCCGGATTAAGCGAAGGTGGGTCTCCCTGTGCAAAACCATATATTAAGTTGTCCTCAAAATTATAGCCGATACCGTTATACCTATCGGGAATAGTGGGTGTAATCGTCGCGTGAACTATGGTTGGGTTGCCGGCATCCACAACATACAGTGAGGACGGAACAGTCCCGCTTGGCGAGCTTATTAAATAGGCCGACCCGTCGCATTCAAACGGCACCGGAGTTTGAGAATGTACAGCATTGATCCAGAAAACGGTTAGTAAAAGGACCAGACAGGAAAACGCGTTCCTCTTTTTTCCAACGGATATGACAGAACTCATCAATAAATGATATTTTATTATTTTATTAACCAATTAAATCTCTTACAAACCAGGGTTTATACTTTTTGTAGTATAAATCCGGTTACGATTTTCATCAGAACTTCGGAAATGAATAAGGGCTTCCCAAGTATTTTCACTTTTAGGGAACAGAATGAAATTGGGTTCCTAAAACCGGGGAAATATCGAAGTATTTGAATTCCATTTTAAGCAGAGGTAATTTTACTACCATAACTATACATTTTTTAGTTGATTAATTGCACAGATTCGTTCATTTGGGGTATATGACCACTACACAATACCTTACCGGTATTTTGTCTTCTCTCCAGTTCACAATTTTATAACATCCCGAATTTATCAGGAAAAATCCCTTCGGAAGATGTATCAGGAATCAAAGAAAGAGGAACACTCATAGCAATTTTAGCATATTAAATCTGTTGAGGTTATAGTTGTATCTAACTTATATTGTAGAATTAAAACTACAGAATTAACTTACAAATAAAAAATAACACCAGCCTCACCTTACATCAATTAATAACCTAAAAAACAATAACTTAAATAGATCTATAAAATAAATTAACCACATACATTTGCAAGTAATTTCTTTCTATTTTAAGGTTTTTCTGTAGATTATTTAATTGTAATGCAGACATCTCTGCAGCAAAAAATGACTAATTTTATCTTTGAAAAAGTGATTTTAAATAGTATTAAGTATTCCAGACCCCCCTATGGAAAGATATTTTACCAAATTATTGGTAGTGTTGCCCTTTGTCTTCTTTTCAATCGCTACAGCTAAATCGTTTCAGGACCATGACCACATTTTCGAGTGGTATACGGACAGTGAAGGACTTCCCCAGAACAGTATTAAGGATATTTTTTTCGATATCCACGGCTATTTATGGCTTTCTACGGAAAATGGCCTCTCCCGGTTTGACGGGCGTAGTTTTAAAAACTTCAACGATGCCAATATTTCGGGAATCACATCGAACCGCATGCGCTTTTTCTATGGCTCTTCTCATTCGGATAGTGTATTTATATCCAATACACATAAACAAGTATTTCTGATCAGTGACCGTATTGTGCAGCACATCGCGCCCCGGCATCCTCTTTATAACAAAGCCAAATGTTATATTGCCATGAATCGGTTCAGATCCGGAAATATACCGGATGTTAATCACTTTACGGGCCAAGGTAAAAGCACCTTTCTGCAACAAAACGGGAACAGGTATTATCGTATCGGGAATAATAAGATTTCAGAATATAACGGGCGGCACAATATCCGGCATATATACCGTCACCAATTGAAACCCCTGGACCAGGCTTTTATGTATGACGACCGGTTATATACCCTTACAGAGGATAATAAACTAATACGATATACCGAGGGGCATTGCAATACACTGCCGTTTAAAATGAGTCCCGGGAAAAAACCGCTTGTTTACACTAATATCATTTCAAATCAGGTCTTTCTCTATAACCAGGATACACACAATTTATTTTATGTTGAAGAGATCTCGGACAGCCTGATTACAAAACACATCTTATCGGACTTCAACCTGCAAAAAGAGACCATCAAATCCATATATTTTGATGCACAAAATGATATTCTATACCTGGGCAGCCTGGCCCGCGGTCTGTGTATTGTTAAAAAACGTTACTTCGGGAACATTTCTACCGGTTACGGGAACATCGACGATGTTGAATATGCCCTAACAAGACTCAATGATTCCGTTATTTTAACAGGTTCCGGAGCATTGATCGAGAATGGCCAACTCACAGGGCACAAGAAACAAATAACCCTTGCCAACAAATATTTTATCCGTCCGGACAGGAATATGAACCTTTGGATGAAAAGAGGATCGGTGTTATATCGCTTTAAAAAGGAAGGGCAATACCACACATACGATCAGTGGTCTTTTGACAAGCGCATTACCACACTTTACCTGGATAAGGATCAGAAACTTTGGATAAGTACCTCTTCAGAAGCCACTGGGTCCAGTGATCTCTTTTGCATGGACGTGCTTTCCGGTTCTCCCGAGCCATTGAAAAAAGGGAGATTTCCTTTTAAGATCACCTGCCTGGAGAAACATAGGGATTCCTCCTTTCTCATAGGCACCGAAATGGGTCTGTACCGGTATCATCCCGAAAAGGGGCAGGTAAAAACTGAAAAGATCGAAGCTGCCGGAATTGCGAATATCAGGGAAATACAAACTACCGGTAATGATACCTGGATTACCACCTACAATAAAGGTTATTTCTTGTATCGCGATAACGAAATAATTCCCCTTCCGATCGATCACAACAGTGCCCTTGCTACATCGCATACGGTGATTGATGACAAAAACGGATTTTTATGGATTTCGACGAATAAAGGTCTCTTCCAGGTTTCCAGGCAAAGTATCTACCAATATATCCAAAATAAAAAAAAGATACCCTATTATCATTTTTATGATAAAAGCTGCGGGTTTGCCAGTAATGAATTTAACGGAGGTGGAGGGGGCAACAGCACCATGCTGCCCAACGGTGATATTTACCTTCCGTCACTGGCCGGCCTTGTTTATTTTAATTCCAGGAACATTAAACCCATTCTGCCCAATGATCATTTATATATAGACGAACTTGAAATAGACGATCAAAATATTCAGGTACGGGATACCTTTAACCTTGAACAGGATTTCAAAAGGATTACATTTTATACTTCAAGTCCTCATTATGGAAATCAGACCAACAATCAGGTAGAGGTAAGACTGGAAGGTAACGGATCAAAAGAACAAAACTGGACACTCCTCGGCAGTGATATGGCTATTTCGTACACAAACCTGAATCCGGGAGAATACATTTTCTCTGCCCGGAAAAAATCTGGATTCCATTCCGGATATACCTATGCACAACTTACTTTTTATATTCCATTTCCTTTTTACCAGGCCTACTGGTTTAAGATCAGCACCGGGCTCTTTTTACTCCTGCTTATTCATTTAGGGGTAAAACTACGGTTGCAATACATTAAAAACAAAAATGTACTCTTAAATGACAAGATCAACGAACATACCCGGCAACTGAACGATACTATAACCGCATTGCGCAAGACCGAAAATAATCTCGGTAAACAAAATGAGAGTCAAAAGAAATTAATTGCTACCCTGACCCATGATATAAAAAACCCTCTGGGGTATATTGCCTATGTAAGCCATGAGACCTATCTTCAGTTCAAAGGAACCGACTCCATAATGAAAGACAATTTAAAATCCATTTACACTTCTTCCTATCAATTGTCCGAGTTAATCACCAACCTGCTCGATTACACCAGAATATATGACAATTCGGTTAATAACAAACCCAGGGTTTTTAATATACATCTCCTGGCGGAGCAAAAAATAGCACTTTTCCGGAACCTGGCCGAATCACAACGGACCAAAATAATAAACGCTATCCCTCCTTTTATGGATATTGTTCTGAACAAGGCGTTTATTTCCATCATAATTCATAACCTGATGGACAATGCCATAAAAAACACTTCCAATGGTATTATAACAATAGGATGTATGGTCCAGGATCAACAAACTATTATTTCAGTTCGGGACTCCGGAAAAGGGATGTCGCCTGAAGTTCTTAACTATTACCGGTCCTATCAATCGAATATCGATAATGAAATGTATAAAAAGAAGTATAAGGGAATGGGAATAAAAATAATATCAGAACTGTTGATTATTATGCAGGGAACCCTGGAAATTGACAGCCAGCCGGGCAAAGGTACCCGGATAAAACTGATATTTAACCAATATGCTTATAACGATTTTTCGTAAGTGTTGAACAACGAGATCAGGGAAACAATGTTATTCACCTGAAGCTTTTCAAAAACCCTGTATTTATAGGTGCTTACCGTGGTAGGGCTTAAGTTCAGGCAATCTGCTATTTCTATATTACCCTCGCCCTTTATGAGCAACCTTGCCACTTCCATCTCCCGGTCGGACAGCATGTCCAGTTTATTGAACGGGATTTTATTGAGAATAGAATCCGTGATCTGGTCTCTTATAGTACTGCTGATATATTTTTTGTTTTTTATAATGGTACGTATTGCGGTATGCAACTCCTCTTCCGAACTCAATTTGTTCAGATATCCGTCGGCCCCGGCATGTATATACCTTAATGCAAACTTATTTTCGTTAAGTCCTGAAAAAATCAGCACCTTTGTTTTCGGGGCTTTAACTTTGGTATATCCAAGTAATTCCAGGCTGCTTCCTTTCGGGAAATGCACATCCAGGATCAATAAGTCAAAGAATTCGTTGTTAATATAGTTAAACGCCTTCGAAATAGTTTCCGCCTGAAAAATAGAGATATTGCTCAATATCTTATTTAAAATAATGAATACACCTTGCCTTACCACAAAGTGATCGTCTACAAGTAAAATTTTCATTCTTTTGGGGGTAGGTTTACCGTGTAAAATAAAATATATATCAAAAATATGTCATTACACGAAATATCGCTAATTGAGATATTTACAAAGGCTAATCTACTAAATATTTCTCAATATGTCGTGTTTTTTTATACTCATATTCACGAATCCGGACATATGAAAGCAGTGGAGTTATTTAAATATCAATAACCATCAAACCATATTCTCAACTCAAAAATGGCAAAATGTTGTACCAAAACAAAGAGGCCGTCTAAAAAGTTTTAGGCGGTCTTTTTTTCATTATCCCCGTTCCTGTTATAAAATCCCTCATTTAGGTTATATCCTCTTGTATCCGCTTAATGATATTTGCAACATAAAAATAAAATAGAACTATGAATATAGTAATTACAGGTTCCCTGGGGAACATCGGCAAATCCCTTACCCCTACTTTGGTGAAAAAAGGGCATAAGGTCACAGTAATTTCAAGCAAAGCAGAAAGACAGCAGGACATAGAAGCATTAGGGGCAAAAGCTGCTATTGGTTCTATGAAAGATGGCGATTTTTTGGCCAAAACTTTCAAAGGGGCCGATATCGTCTATCTCATGGAAGCATGGGAAGGCATCGGCAATATTTTTGATAAAGAAGTCGATTTTTTGGCAGGCTTTCACCTCATTGGAAACAATTACAAACAAGCTGTATTGGTTTCGGGTGTTAAAAAAATTGTTCATCTCAGCAGTGTCGGCGCTCACAGTCCTACAGGTTATGGCTCACTTTCGGCACACCATGATGTCGAAAATATTTTGAAACAACTTCCCGATGATGTTTCTATTAAGTTTATGCGGCCAACCGGATTCTACACCAATTTATTTAGGTCTATGCAATCTATTAAAGAAAAAGGGGCGATTGTTTCAAACTATGGTGGCGATAAAAAAGAACCTTGGGTTTCACCATCGGATATCGCTGACGCAATTGCTGAAGAAATGGAACTACCTTTTGAGGGAAGAAAAGTTCGTTATATAGCAAGTGATGAAATATCTCCCAATGAGATCGTCGGAATATTGGGAAAAGCCATCGGAAACCCAGATTTAAAATGGATTGAAATTTCAGACGAACAAATGCTTGAGGGCATGTTGTCAATGGGCGTAAATCCGAAAATTGCGAAAGGGATGGTAGAAATGCAGGCAAGTCAACGTACCGGTTTATTGTTCGAAGATTTTTATCGCAACAAACCAGAATTAGGCAAAGTAAAATTTGTCGATTTCGCCAAAGATTTTGCCTCGGTTTATAATAATTAAAAAAATGGAAATGAAAAAAGTATTGATTACCGGGGCCAACAAAAGTATTGGCTATGAAACCGCACGACAACTATTGCAAAAAGGTTTTTACGTTTTCCTGGGCAGCCGAAATCTGGAAAACGGAGTGGCAGCTGTCAAAAAACTTCAAGCCGAAGGACTAACGAATGTTGAAGTCGTACAATTGGATGTTACCAATGATGATTCAGTAAAATCGGCAAGAATTGAAATCGGAAAAAAAACGGAAGTCCTGGATGTGCTTATCAACAATGCAGGTATCAATGGCGGTTGGCCTCAAGCTGCTTTAGAGGCAAGCATAGACCAGTTCAAACAGGTATTTGAAACCAATGTATATGGTGTGGTACGAGTGACACAAGCATCTATTGATATGATGCATAACGCAGAAGAACCACGTATCGTAAATGTATCATCAAGTGGCTGTTCGCTAACTTTGCATTGCGATCCCACTTGGAAATATTATTCACACAAAGCGGCTGTTTATCCGGCATCGAAGGCCGCTCTCAATATGTACACTATCAATTTGGCTTATGAATTAAGGGATACGCCATTTAAAGTAAATGCAGTATGTCCGGGATTTGTGGCAACGGACTTTAATGGTCATCGTGGAACGGGAACCGTTCAAGAAGCAGGTACCCGAATTGCCAAATATGCAATCATTGGCGCGGATGGACCAACAGGAAAGTTTATCAGCGAAGAACACAATCCGGAAACCGGAGAATGTCCCTGGTAAAAATTATTGCTTTTGAATTTTGTAAATTTGCGCATGAAAAAGGAAGAGAATACACTTTATAAATTTGAATCATTAACGGACTTTCATCGGGTATTTGGTTTGCCAAAGCCTATGCACCCGCTGATTAGTTTTGTGGATATAACGGACTTGGAAACACTACCCTACGATTTTCCGAAATCTATGGTTATGAACTTCTATAAGATTTCGTATAAAACGGGGATTTGTGGGCAAGCAAAATACGGACAAAACTATTATGATTTTGGAGAAGGTGGTTTGGTGCTTACCTCTCCAAATCAAGTGTTTGAAAGTCCCAGTGGCAATCATGCAAGTGGTAGTTTATTACTGATCCACCCCGATTTCCTTTTAACCTATCCATTGGCAAAGAAGATCAAAGAATATGGTTTCTTTTCCTACGCCACTAATGAAGCACTGCATTTATCAGAAAATGAAAGAAAAACAATCTTATCCATTTTTGAAATCATCGATGAGGAATTAAAAAGTAGGATAGATGATTTTAGTCAGGATGTCATGATAGCCCAACTTGAGCTGCTATTAAATTACTGTAACCGTTTTTACAAACGACAATTCATAACTCGAAAGGTAGTCAACAACGATTTATTACAAAAAATAGAAGAAATTTTAGACAACTATTTTAATGACTCCGCACCCTTGAAGGAAGGCATTCCAACCGTACAATTGCTTTCTGAAAAATTAAATATTTCTCCCAGCTATTTAAGCGATATGTTGAGAACACTTACCGGTCTAAGTGCACAGCACCATATACACAATAAACTTGTCGAAAAAGCAAAAGAAATGCTCTCAATATCAGAATTGACAGTAAACGAAATAGCATATCAATTGGGTTTTGAATATCCGCAAAGTTTTAGCCGACTGTTTAAGAGTAAAAGCGGGGTCAGTCCGATGGAGTTTAGGGCTAGTTTTAATTGAATTAAAAATAGAAGGCCATTAATCGCTCCCAGAAAGGATATAGGTTGTTTATTTAAGTTCCTAATGGGTGTATAATATTTTTTCCAAAATTTTCATTGTCCAATGAAAGCAGGGCTGTTTTGGAGCTGAACGAGAGAGATGGGGAAATAAACTTGAAAATGAACGTATCGCATCGGGTTATGAATAACCTGAATTAATATTTTTGATGGAAATCTCTATTAAATCTAAAACTGAAAGTTCTTTATGATTCTTGTGTTTCCGTTATTTTGTTCTTTATTATTTTTTTCCATTAATTACTCCTCAGTTTTCTTTTCCCCGATCGGTCAAATTATTAATTATAATCTATATAAGATAGTTGGAGATGATGGAAAGCAATATTTTGCAATTTGCCCCAATTGTGGAGAGAAAAAGCAAATTCATTCTCATAATCATATTCACTTCAGATGTCTACAATGTAGTAAAATTGAGTGTTTAAAAAGAGAAATATCTGTACCCCTATCTGAAGGATATTTTGCTAAAGTTCATAATTTGGTTATTTCAGGCCTCTGTGATGAGTTTTCGTAGTTGTATTTTCACTTTTGTAGAGTTATCAACGGCTATATCGATTTTTCTCAAATGACCTCCGACGGTTGACGGTATGGCAAGTAAGGGATTGCTGACTGCGTTCGTATCTACCGTTACCGAAGTTGAAGCGGGAGACAAACCCAGAAACCCACTGAAACTCTTATTTGCTATACCGTGTGGGCGCTGGGCTTTTTCTAAACGTTTCAGTCTGATAAGTTATGCTATTTTCGTTTCAGTTAAATGATTGCCGAAATGCTAATGGTGAAAGGTGTGTCTTTGACTTGAACAACTTGCCTGACACTTTACCCATAGCTCAAAATCACCCTGAAGACGCAGAGTTCTCTTGCTAAGGCGCGGGACAGCCTGCGCAACAGCGGTTTTATTCTAGGCCCTGCGGGCCGAACAAAACCTTAGTTGTTACAGGCAGTGTTTTTGTCAATCATTTAAACAATAGGTGAAGCACCACCGTCTACGGAATAATTAGTACCTGTAATGTATTTTGCTTCCGAAGAAACAAGAAATGCAACAAGGTTAGCAATTTCTTCGGGTTCAGCCATTCTGCCCAATGGCACACCAACTTTGTCCATTACGGCTTTAAATGCTTCATCCACCGTAGTATTTGAGGACTTTGCTATATTCTCAATAAATTCCAACATTAACGATGTCTTCACCACGCCCGGTGAAACGACGTTTACACGTATTCCTTTTAAGCCAACTTCGCTTGCCAATGCTTTGCTGTAAACATTCAATGCTGCTTTTGCCGATGAATAAGACATTGTCATTTCCCAAATAGGTTGTTTGGCAGCACCCGTAGAGATGTTGATGATTATGCCGTGTTTTTGTGTAATCATTGAAGGCAATAACGCTTTGTTGATACGAACGGCGGACAAAAAATTCATTTGCCAATCGTTATTCCAATTTTCATCCGAAAGTGTGCTGAAACCTCCCCCAGGACTTAAATTAGCACCCGCATTATTGACGATAATGTCTATTCTGCTATATTTTTCTAAAATTTCTTTAGCAATGATTTCCGCACTTTCGGGTTGAACAAGGTCTGCTGCAATGAAAAAATGTTCACTTGCCTTGTCTTTTGGTTCGTTGCGTGCAGTTACAACTACTTGCGCACCTGCATTACTTAATTTGTCTGCTATGGCTTTACCAATGCCTTTTGTTCCACCTGTTACCAAGGCAACCTGTCCTTTTAATGAAATGTTCATAATACTTGTATTAAAAATGAACTGCAAAGGTTGTCTGTCTAAAAACAATATCAGTTGCCATTTGGCAAAAAAAGAATTAGTGAATATTTTTTCTTATTCGACTTAATGAAAATCTTGTAACGCCTAAGTAAGAAGCAATATAAGCTTGTGGAACACGGTTAACAAGTGTTGGGAATTTTTCTATGAATGACAAGTAGCGTGTAACAGCATCTTCCGAAACCAATGCAGTTCTTCTTTCTAAGTGTATCTGAAATGCTTTTTGAACTGCTTTGCTTACAATTTTGTCCCAACCAATAATTGTATTGTAAAGTTCTTCCCAATCCCGTTTAGAAAACACAATAAGTTTACAGTCGGTAACAGCCTGCAAATAATCGGAAGACACAAGGTTGGCATCAAAATTTTCGTAATCTACAACCAACCGATTTTCGTCAATAAAATACTTAGTGATTTCTTCGCCCTCGTTGCCGTAACAGCAAATGCGAATAATGCCTTTAACCACAAAACCAACTTGTTTTGGGATTTTTCCAGCTTCCGAAAAGTACTCGTTTTTCCGAAGTTCTAATTCTGTTGCTTTGCTTGTGATAAGGCCTATTTGCTGTTTATTCAAGTTGCCAAACTGTAAAATATAGTCAATCAATTCTTTCATTGTTGCAAAGTTAGCAATAGTTGTTTGTCTGGTATTTGTCGTTATTGAAAAGTGTCTGTCGTGTCAAATCGTTACAGTCGGCGTAAGGTTGTGCGGTCGTCCAACATTGACTGTAACGGCTCGAATATGGGTGGTGACGGATTTCAAGTCGATTCACTATCAAACTGTTGCCATGTTTATTAATAGCTTTAAAGTCCCAATTTACCACATCGTCCCCGCATTACGAAAATTTATTGTTGAGTGCTAGTGTGCTTTCGCTTTAGTTAAACGATTGCCGAAACTCCAAAGGTGAAACATTGGTTTTTGACTTAAACAACTTGCTGAATGACTGTGAATGTTCAAAGCCCAATTCGTAAGCAATTTCTGAAACGGATAAATTGGTGGTAGATAATTTTTCTTTTGCTTTTTCTATAAGCTTTAGGTGAATATATTGCTGGGCATTTACCCCGATGAGTGAACGGAGTACATCACTTAAATATCCTGGAGATAAATGCAATTGTTCCGATAAGAATTGTACCGTGGGCAATCCCTTTTTTAGAGTTTCCTGTCTATTAAAATAATTATCCAAAATCGTTTCTGTCTTTTGTAACAAATCATTATTTATTACTTTCCGTGTTACAAATTGACGTTTGTAAAAACGGTTGGCATAACTCAGTAATAACTCTATCTGAGCAATTATCACATCTTGACTAAATTCATCTACCCGGCTATCAAGTTCTTGCTTAATGATATTATAAACAGAAAGAATAATTTCCTTTTCGCTATCGGATAAATACAGGGCTTCATTTACAGAATAAGAAAAATAGCCATACTCTTTAATTTTTTTAGCCAAAGGATAACCCAACAAAAAATCAGGATGGATGAGCAAAATGTACCCTTGTCTTTCGCCATTGTATTCCGATTTCGAACTTCCTACCAACTGGTTCGGAGCTATAAAAAGCATACTTCCGTCATTGAAATCGTAATGGCCTTGACCATATTTTAGTCTGCCACTATTTTCTGTGTTGAAAGCTATTTTATAGAAATACAATACATCATAAATTGGAGCATTCTCGGGATTGAAAGGATTGTTTTCATTGAAATACATCAGACTTATCAATGGATGTTGCGGTTTAGGCAATCCAAAAGCCTGATGAATTTCTGATATGGAGCGGAAACGCTTCAAACTATTTTCTTTATTTTTCATTGAAATAAATTTACTAAACGAAATCATAAAAATATATGCAGTGCATATATTTTTATGATTTTACATTACCAGGGAATATCGTTCGTATCGGTTCCGAGTATATTATTAGGCCCCGTAAAACTTCCCGTTGGGATATCTTCTGCTAAAGCCACACGTATGGGTTCTAAAGAACCTACTTCTACTGTATCAGTTCCCTGAAAATTATTCAGCGCGGTAGCAGCAAATCCCGGACTCACCAAATTTACCTTAATGTTCTCTCTTTCCAATTCTATAGCCAAAGACAACATCACTCCATTGAGAGCTGTTTTGGACGCACCATAAACCGCACCAAAACTGGAGCGGTAGGGATTTGCAGGATTGGAATTGAGGGTTAGCGACCCTAAAGCACTTGAAACTGTTACTATGCGGGCTTTTTCTGATTTACGCAATAATGGTAAAAAGGCTTGTGTCACCGCTAACGTACCGAATACATTGGTATCCCAAACAACACGCATATCTGTAATAGATACGACACTTGGTTTTTGGGCTTCAAGCATCTCCTCCATAGTTAAACCTGTATTTTTAACTTGTGAAATAGCGGCATTATTGACCAATAAATCTATATGCCCTGATGTATTCTGAACTTGCCGGACGGATTCTTTGATAGAATTTTCATCGGTGATATCCAATTGAATAGCTTGTGATTTACCCCCGATTTTTTCAGCAGCGGCTTTCCCATTTTGTAAATCACGAGAACCGATATACACGTGATATCCATTGCCGGCAAGTGCTTTGGCAATTTCAAATCCGATTCCTTTGTTGGCTCCAGTAACCAAAGCGATTTTGTTTTTTTCTGTTTGCATCATTTTATATTTTATAAATTTGATGAAACAAAATTCTTCATAATAATCTCCATCTAAGTTGCCAAATCAAGGATTTTTGAAGCCAAATTGGGGATTATCATTCTAATTAAACGATTGCCGAAATGCCAATGGTGAAAGGTGTGTCTTTGACTTAAACAACTTGCTGAATGACTGTGAATGCTCAAAGCCTAATCCGTAGGCGATTTCTGAAACGGATAAATTCGTGGTAGCTAATTTTTCTTTGGCTTTTTCAATGATAGCATTCTGGATATATTGTTGGGTATTTAATCCTGTAAGTGAACGTAACATATCGCTCAAATATCGTTGTGATAGATTTAATTGGGCACTGATATATTTAACAGACGGTAATCCATTTTTTAGCGTGTTTTCCTCTTTAAAATAGCTATATAGCAGATTATCCAAAGATATTAAGATGTCGTGATTGACTGCTTTCCTTGTGATGAATTGTCTGTTGTAAAAACGATTGCTGTAATTAAGTAGCAATTCTATTTGTGATACCAAAACATCCTGGCTGAATTGATCTATATTATTGTGCAATTCGTTCGCTATTGAATTAAACAAGTTTGTTATAATTCCTTTTTCTTTTGCCGACAAAAACAATGCTTCGGAAACGTTATAAGAGAAAAATCCGTATTGGGTTATCGAATTTCCCAATGGATAACTTCGGATAAAGTCTTGATGAAAATACAATGCAAAACCAACATAATTGGCTGTATTTTCTGGTGAAAAAACAATTTGTTTGGGTTTCAAAAAGGCCAATCCACCTTCCTCAAAATCATAATATCCTTGTCCGTATTTTGTTTGTCCTTTAAATGTTGGCTTAAATGAAATTTTGTAAAAATCAGGACTTATTTTTTGCCCTTTGGGAAATATTTCAGCCGAAACATTATTGTAATCGACCAATGCAATCAATGGGTGCAATGGTGCGGGAAGTTCCAATTCACGCGCTAATTGCGATATGCTTTCAATATGATGTATTTTTGATTGCCGTTTCATTTTGTCGTTACAATATAATCAATTTTGTTTTGACGGACGAATTACTATATCGCCAACTTCAACATCTTTGGGCTGGCTGATAGCGTAAATTACCGCATCGGCAATGGCTTCGGGACTTATTGCTAATGTTGCAACGGCCTTGGAAGCTGCTGTTTTCAGATCTTCAGTACTTACGCTTTTTAAGGCAAAATCAGTTTTTATAAATCCGGGTGAAATTCCGGTAATTCGTATGTTTCCGTCCGATTCTTGCCGAAATGCTTCTGCAATGGTACGGACAGCATTTTTTGTACCTGCATAAACGCCTTGTGTGGGTACGATTTTTATACCCGAAGTCGAAATGATATTGACAATATGTCCCGATTGTTGTTTCTTAAAAACAGGAATTGCGGCAGCCATTCCATACAAGACGCCCTTGATATTGATGTCAATCATTTCGTCCCAACCATCAATGTTCAGTTCATCAATTCTGCTGAGATGGGCAACACCTGCATTATTTATAATAACGTCTAACTTGCCATATTGCGAAACTGCTATATTAATCAACCTAACCATATCAGTTTTATTACTTACATCGGTTTTTACACATACGGCTTCGCCTCCGTTACTTTTAATTTCTTCAACAATTTTTGCTAATAGTTCGGCATTTCGTGCACCTAAAATAACTTTTGCTCCATTTTCCGCCAATTTTATTGCTATGGCTTTACCAATTCCTGCACTTGCTCCTGTAACAGCAACTACTTTTTCTTTAAGGTTTTGCATATTATTTCTTTTTGTGATTCTGTTGCAAAGTTCTTAGTCTTCGATTTGTAGAAAGTAGTCGAATTGGTATTTGTTGTAGTCGAATTGTCTTGGGGAGTGAGTGAGTGGGGCGGATGGGGTCAGTTAGCCTTGCACCCAATTGCTGTTAGTGGCTGTGGCTTTCTTCATTCGTTGTCTGTTGGGTCTGATCCTGTGTTTGCCGAAAAATAAAAAGTCGGGAAGGGATAAATTTTGTTTTTCGGAAAGGGGCAAACTCTTTTGTAAACTTTGGATGGTGTTCGGATTGTGCGGTTAGCAAATGTGCTTGGTCCTATGCGGTTACTTGTTTCTTTGATAGTTCTGTCGGTGCGTAACCAAACTGCTTTTTGAAAACGTAAGAAAAATGCGACAAATCTTCAAAACCTAATTCCATATAAATGTCAGTAGGTTTTTTGTTCTTTTTCTCAATGAGGAAATGTGCTTCCTGTAAGCGTTTTTGAACCAACCAACGATTTGGTGTTTCATTAAAAATTTCTTTGAAGTCCCGTTTGAAAGCCGATAAACTTCGTCCTGTCATATACGCTAAGCGCTGTATGCTTACGTTGAACTTGAAGTTTTTATTCATAAACGCTTCCAAATTTATTTTTTTGGGTATTCCGTAGTCAAAAAATATTCCTGCGAGTTCGGGTAGATTTTTGAGCAAGATGATAAGCAATTCTTCTAGTTTTATGTCGGCAAATGCTTTGTCAATTTTTCCTGAACGATTGTAATAGGGTGCAAGTGACTGAATAAAGTTTGATATGAATTCGCTTTTGTCTAATTTCAAAAATGCTTTTTCTGATTTAAATTTTGCGACTTTCGGTTTATGTTTTTCCTGAAATTTTTTTAAAAACGCTTCATCAAAAATAATGACTACTTTTTCAAATTCATTTTCTGTTTTTTCCTTGTTGTATCTGGCCAAATGATTTTTGAAAAATAAACAGTAGTCGCCTGCATGGAGTGTTTGTTTTTTGTTTCCGTCATAGCCGTTTACTTTTCCTTTTGCCAAATACAAGAAAAAGTGTTCAGCAATAAATTGTTCAGGTGAAATTTCGGGCCCGATATAACAAGATTTTATGTCAGTTACTTTCATTATTCAGCTGCTTCTTTAATGTCTTTTACTTCCAAAATGTTTTTTGAATAACCATAGGTAGCCGTATTGATCATCGCCTTGCCAATTTCTTCAATGGTGCAGGCAGGATAAAAGATGCCTAATACCGGATAAAAAACTTTATGTGCTATCCCATTGTATCCGTAAAAGTTTTGTTGTCCTTTCGTTGGTTTCATCAATGCAGGTCGGAAATAATACGCTTTTTCTGAAAATATTTTTGTTAGTCCATTTTCCGTTTTTCCTTTTACTCTTGCCCACATAATAGATCCTTTTTCCGAGGTATCCGTATGATAACCTGACACAAAATTGAATGTTATGTTTGGATTTAATTCTTTCAGCACATTCGCAAAATGAATAGTCATGTCAAAAGTTAGTTTTGTGTATTCGGCTTCAGTCATTCCAGCCGAACTTTTTCCTGCACAATAAAAACACGCATCATAACCTTTTAAATTTTCAGCATAATTTTCAATTTCAAAAAAATCAGCCACAAGCAATTCTGTCAACTTCTGGTTTTTAATTCCACAAGGTTTTCGAGAAATGCTTAACACTTCTGATACTTTGTTGTTTTGCAGACATTCCAATAGAACACCCTCGCCAACCATTCCTGTTGTTCCTGTAATGATTACTTTCAATTTCCTATTTCTATTATGTTACCCATCCCATTCCTGATGTTTTTAACTATTTTTTACATCATCCATCGGGCCGCAGAATAATTCATTCACCATAATGGTATCCAAATATTCATAAAGCCCGCTAATTAAGCCATCCTTAAAGGTCAAAAGCAGCATCACATCGTTTTCGTAAATACGACCATCCATTCGCGTTCCCCGAATATGAACATAAAGTGCTGCCCGCTCTTCGTCTGCCGTGATCGATCGAAGCGTCATTTTCATCCCTGTCGGGAATCGTTCTGCTACGGTGCCCCATAGTTTTGCTTGGTTTTCTGGTGATTGGTAACCTCCAAACGGCCAGGATCCCTCACCACTCAACCAATAAACACAATCAGGCGTTTTTAATTTGTTCATTTCATCGAAGTTTCCGGCTACCATTGCTTCGAAATACTTCTTTGCGGTTTCTTTATTTTCCATTTTCTAAAAATTTTACAATGCAAAGATGGGCATAACATTTTCAAGTAGCTTTGTTGAAAAGTCCAAAGTAATTTTGTTGAAAAGTCCAGAACTTATGGATGGTCGGTGGGCTTGGTTTGTCCGTCTGTTGAAGTACGCACGGTGGTTGGTTTAGCCTTGCCCCAACGTTCGCAGGAATGGAAGGCGCCAGATTATGTATTGCGTATGTATCCGCTTTTCCAAAACACAATGCGGGACGAAACGTTTGTTAGCCCACTGAAAATGATATGTTTTATGAGCCGTTATTAGCTGTGTGTGCTTTTATTCATTTTTGTTTTGTTCAATCACCTTTAGCAAACTCTGATTAAATGGGGATAGTTTTTTATCCAGAACTGAAAAGAAATCTATATCGGCACTTTCAACTGATGTCAATGCTTTTTGCAGAACTTTATCCCCTTCATTCGTCAATTTAATTACTTTGGCTCTTGTGTCAGTTTGATGTTCTTGTCTGCTGATAAATTTCTTTTCTTCTAAGGTTCTCAGAACTTTGGAGACCATCATTCTGTCTGCGTTAGCTTGATTGGCAATGTCAATTTGTGTAACAGCATTGTTCTTTTTTGAAAGCCAACCCAGTGCAGCCAATAACACAAATTGCGTTTGTGTTAGGTTTAAAGGGTCTAAAACCATTTTAAGTTTACGTTGCCATAGCATAGTTACTTGTCCGAGCAAATAACCCGGACTATCGTTTGGACTTTTAAAGTGGAATTCGATTTCTTTAGGCATAATGATGTTGAAGCATTTGTGAAGAAATTAAATCAAAGTCGTGTTGGTTGATTTCAAAAAATCCAAAACGGAATGAATAACCCCAACTTTGTTTGTTTCGGATAAAATGTAAATCGTCTATCAAAGGTAAAATTGAAATATCTTTATGGTCAAGGAATTCAATGTCTCTCCTGAATGAGCAAAAGTCTGCTGTCATTTGAAACGAATAAACATTATCATTTTTCACGTGTCCGATTGCTGTAAATTCTTGACATTTATCGGATTTTCCCATTGTCTGTTTACCAGAATAGTAAATCACAAAATCTCCTTTTCGCATTCTTTTTAATTGTGTGACCTTACCGTGGCAGGCTTGGGCAATACCTTGTTCAATACCCGATTTAACATGGTCTTTTGAAGCCACGATTACCCAATATTTTGTTTCTCGTTCTTTCATTTTATGCGTTTGTTTCCAAAAATGTAAGTTTATAGCCATCAAGGTCTATTACGTGAAATGCTCTACCAAAAGGTGTTTCTATAATTGGGCCAGCAGTAGTTATTCCATTCGCAATGAAATTCTCTTTCAGCTCGTCTACATTTTCTGCAACTGCAAACCAAACCGAGACACCAATTCCCAATTCTCTTTCTCCAAGTGGTTCAAGGGGAGTGCGAATAGCAAAACTTGCATATCCTTGATTATACTTGAAAACACAGGCTTGTGGATTCGTGTCACTAATTTCAAATCCTAATTTTTTTTCATAGAAGTCTTTCGATGCTTCCAGATTTTTTACTTGTAGCGATGCAAATGTTAACTGTCTCATTTTATTATATTTCAAATTGTTGTTGTAAATATAATATTCGCGACAACAATATACAAATTTTTAACATTCTTTGGATGTTGATTACTTTCGGTTTAGCGTATTTCGTTTACTTCAAACTTTCAAAGAAATCCCAAATTAGTCGTGGTGCGTCCACTTCTTTATTAACGTAACCCATTGAGGGAATCCCCATACTAAATTTCTTGTTTGGTATTTGATGCCCACCGTTCAGCATTTTTACAAAACTTACTTTCTTGCCTGTCTCAATAGAAGAAAAAAATTGTTGAACAGCTGTTACTTCGTCCCTTTTATTTTTGAAGTCGTGTGTACTTGTCGGAATGGTGTCGCACCTGGAGGCTGTTAACCAATGTAGCACACTTTGTTCCGCACTATAAACATGCCCGTAACTTTTGCCTTTCAGTATAACTTCACCACCATTGTATGGAATTATTGGGTCTTTCATTCCGTTAAAAACAATGAGCGAAACAGGATTCGGAAGCTTCTTGCACTGCGTTTCATTTTCGTAGGAAAGTTGTGCACTCATTATTGCAAAACCTTTAAACAATCCGGGTTTTTCGTTCATTAATCTCATTGCAAACTGTCCGCCATTTGAGAAGCCAACTGCATAAATTTCTTTACTGTCGATTTGATATTTGTTTTGGAAATACCCAATGATTTTTTCGGTAAAGCCAACATCGTCCAAATTCAATTTCTTTGGTGGCGTGTTTGCTATCTTCCTACAATCATTCCAACTTGTTTCATAGCCTTGAGGGTAAACAATAATGGCATCTTGTGAACAGTCGGAAAACCTGTCAAACTCATGTCCTGTAAATAGTTGCATCATCCAGGTTTTCATTCCCGTTCCGTGATAAACGAGGATTAATTTCGGATTCGGCTTCAGGTATTTCGGAACGTGATAAATAAAAGTTCTTTTTAAATTATCAATAACAAAAGAACCTTTTTTGTTGGGGTTTACAATGTGTCGCCAACGTAATGCTGTTATCGTAACCACAATAAACAGCGCACTAATATAAATCAATAGTTTCACCTTTTCTTTTCTGAATAGACGTGACTATTGCATTTTGGACGCAATTTTTTTGAGGCTTTTTTCGGGAAGTGCATAATCAACTACGTTACCGTATTTGTCATTCATAAGAATACAGTTGCTTTTAACGAGTTCTTTAATTTTTTGTCTTGCACGTTGTACTTTTGATTTCACAGTGCTTAAAGGAAAATTATGCTGTCGCGCATACTCCGCTTGACTTATTCCTTTTATTTCAATAGCTTCCATCAATTCACGTTGTTCATCAGGAAGTAACTGCAACAATGCAACAATACATTCCATTAACGCAACATTGCCCTCGTTTTCGGGTTCTGCTTCATCTCCGGTAAGTAGTAATTTACCCGTTTGCTCTTTTTGCTTCTTCCTATAAATGTCCATAAGCGTTGTATAGACGATTCGTCTCAGCCACGCATCTAATTTTTCGCTGTCTTTGAGTGTTGCAATTGAGTTGTGTACTTTCAAAAAAACTTCTTGGGATACTTCATCAATCAACTCTTTTTCGGAAGTTAGCTTGCTGATGTAGTTATGTATTTTAAGAACTATTTCTCCGTAATTATCCATTTTTGGTTCAAATGTATGAATTATTTCGTCAGTTAGTGTCAGGTTAGCCGTCGCTTAGCCTTGCACCCAACTGGTTATATCAATTATAAATATAATTTTACCCCATAACTATGCAAAGGATGAAGATTTATACTATCCACTATATTCGACTATTTGAATATAGACCTCGCTTCTTTATAAATCCGCTCAAAATTGTCCTCTAAATCAGACATTGAAAATTGCTTCGACCCATCTGGAATCTCACGATGAATCTTCGGTAACTTAAACTGCACCTTTTTATCCATTCCATCGGCAGAAAAACACCAACGTTATGATACAGAGGAATGGAAAGCATTCACTATCAGGCACAAGCCCAATACTGATCTTAAAAGTCACTTGGTGTTTGCTTAAAAATACGAAGCTTTAGACCTCTACATCCTAAAAAAGTTTTTTGAATTGTTGGGAAAAAAAGTCATTTTGAAAATGCTGGATGACGAACCCACAAGCCAATATACCAGGAAGGCTTGGTTTTTATATGAATGGTTATTAAGGAAAAAACTGGATGTCCCGGATCTTAAAAGAGGTACATATGTAGATATTGTGGATCCCTCTATACAATTTACAGGTTTATCTATTAATTCAACTAGATATCGGGTAAGAAACAACCTACCCGGAACTCCTGATTATTGTCCAATGATCCGCAGAACAGAAAAATTGGAGCATTATGTACAAAAAGATTTTTCCCTTGCCATTGAAACAGGTTTAGGGAAAAGAAATAAAGATTTGATACGGAGAACAGCAGCTTTTTTATTACTGAAAGATTCCAAGGCTTCCTTTGCCATTGAAGGGGAATACCCCCCTAATGCACGAGCCCGGAATTGGGGAAAAGCAATTGGATTGTCAGGGAAAACGCCGCTTACTATTGAGGAAATTGAACGATTGCAGGATATTGTTATTGGAAACAAGAAACTCAAAAATATGGGAATGAGGAAGGGAGAAGGTTTCATAGGAGAGCATGACAGGGAAACTTTCACACCGATGCCCGATCATATATCTGCAAGGGTTAAAGACTTGCCCTCCCTTATGCAAGGCTTATTGGAAACCAATTCAGTTTTACAACAAGCCAGATATGATCCCGTATTGGCGGCAACTACCATAGCCTTTGGTTTTGTGTTCATTCATCCTTTATCCGATGGTAATGGAAGAATACATCGATATATCATAACATCATATCCTTACCAGGATGGGATATACTAAAAGAGGTATGATTTTTCCTGTATCTTCAGCAATTTTAGACCGCATTGATGGATATCAGGACATTCTGGAACATTTTTCGTCCCCAAGAGTCGATTTAATTCAATGGAAAGAAACATCCGATCACAATGTTAAAATAGTAAATGAAACTGCTGACTTATACCGGTATTTTGATCTTACTCAACAAGCAGAATTTTTATATGAATGTGTAGAAGATACCATCGAAAAAATCATACCTGCCGAATTAGATTATCTGGAAAAATACGATCACATGACTTAATTTGTTAATGATCATATAACATTACCCGATACTAAAGTGGATTTATTGATTAAGTTCCTGGATCAAAATAAAGGAAAGCTATCAAAAAAAAAAGAGAGAAACATTTTGAAGAATTGGTAAATGAAGAAATTAAGATGATCGAAAACGCATTTCAGGATATTTTCATGGATGAATGATTTATTTCTCAATCTAATCGGAAAGAAATTAGGACAGTGTCCAAAATTTTGTGTAAACATAAATTAGATGGGGTTAACTTTTTTCGTTAAAAAGGATAAACAAATTATATCTTATGAATGATGGGAATACTTTCCTAAACTCCTGTATATTGACCAAGCAATCAAACCAATCGCTATTCCTACAAACAGTGTTATCCATAAGGCCTTGTGATCCGCTATTAAAGCCAATCCTATAAAAATAATAGAGGTTATTGCCATGGTTCTTGCCAGTATCTTTAAGCCAAAGCTATTCTGTGCCTCACTACTACTTTCATCTTTCAGTTCTGCTTTTTCCTGGTCACTAACTACACCTTTAGCCTTTTTATACAGAAGATAGTCTTCCGAAACCTTCCCCCGGCTTCTGGCCCATATTTCGTAACCCCCTAAAAATACAATAGGAATAAGAGCACCTGCTAGCATTTCTTCTGCCCTGTTTAATGAAACACCGGTTAGTAAGGGATGTAGAAATTTAAAATAAAGATTTAGAAAAAGGCCCAAAATGGTACACCATAAAATTGATTTTCCCGTATGATACCTGGAGAACAGTGCCCATATGGGCGGACCGTACAATGAGCATCCCGTCACCGCACCTACGCTCAATACTATTTCCACTATACCTCCGGCAAATGGCACCAACAGTGCTACACCAATAGTCATAATTCCAAAAACAACAACGGCAAGTTTAGCTATAAGCATCAGGTGCTTTGGCTTGGTATCGGGCCGGACCGACTTATACAAATCGTTGGTAAACACCGCTGCAGCCAGGTTTAAGGTGGTATTTACAGAACTCGCCGTAGCAAACACCATACCTCCCAACATCAAACCTACCAATCCCCGGGGAAGTATTGCCTTACACATCATCAGGTAGGCTCCTTCATTTTCCAACCCGGACAAGTCCGGGTTGACCAATCTGTAGATCATGGGAGGCAACATCCAGACAAAAGGACTTATAAGATATAGCAGCGCAAACAGATACCCTACCTTTTTTGCCGATTTGGGACTATCTACACTGGTATACCGCTGGACATAAGCCCAGTTCCCTCCGATAAAGATCCCGTTATAAATGCCAAAAGCCAATAAAAACAACCAGGAATATTCTTCATTTACAGGTGTAAAGAAATCCGGAGGAGCATTGACAAACAATTCTCCTACTCCTCCTATTTTGTCAAATGCCAACGGCACTACAATAAGTACAGCCCCCGTAAGTACTATAAATTGAATAACGTCAGTAATCATCACTCCCCAAAGGCCACCGACAACCGTATAGATAATAATTAAGACTCCCAATACCAAAATACAGGCTTCGATGGGGAAACCGGTTGATACATTTATAATTTTGGCTACCGGGTAAAGGAATGCTCCGGTATACATTAAGGAAATCAGCAAAATAAGATAACTATAAAATTTCTGAACCGTCAGTCCCAGCCTCCTGGATACAAATTCCGCAGCCGTCAAAGCGCGTGATTTTTGCCATGCAGGAGCGATAAACATCCCTACGAAAAATCCTCCGAGGCACATGGTAAGCTGAATGGCTATGGAAACAAAACCATACTGATAAGCAATAGATCCCCACACTACAAATGTTCCCGCAGAAAAGAAGCTCATGAATAAAGACAGTGAACTGATTTGCCATGGTACCGCTCCTCCCGCTGCAAAATAAGACTTCATAGAGTTGCCGGTTTTTCCGAATGACAGCCCAGCCGCAATAATAATGCCTGTAAATACAAACATCACAATGTAATCCAAAATTCCCATTTTCCGTCTTTTAGTTATAACAACGAACTGCAAACAATGCGGCAGGGACATTCTTCGAAGGATGCTCCATTATAATTGTTAACTCCCGGGTTACTACCGTATTTTTCAAATCTACTTTATTTATGGTTTGATAATTTCCTTTTTTTTCAAATAACACCTCTCCTTTATCATCCAGTATCTTATAATTTCTCACACAGAAGGGCATTACCGATTCCGGATGTCCCATTAAAACACTTTCCATCGGATGATCGTAATCAGTATCAAAAAATAATTCAATCCTGTTGATCTTCCTGGGTTTTTCCCAACTTATTCTGATGTGTGGCTCGGCATCCTTTAGATCGGCCACCCATGCATTAGGGGTAGTCGTTGGACGATAAACTCCCGTTTTAATCTCCTCTACTCCAAAGGGAGTCAATGGAGGTTCGATCTTTAATGCCAGATTGTGTCCTTCCGGACGGCGCTGGGGGCACCAGAACTCAAATGCTTCCATACCGATATCTTCCGGTGGTGTCTGCTTTCCATAGTTGGACACCGCTTTGTTTACCAGGTTGAAAGCTGTAAGCACGCCTGTAATACGCCGATCTGTGCGATACAGCCCCAATTTACTATTTTTATAAAAAATGATAAAGGCATAAGTGCGCTCAGGCATTGTTGCCAAAAACGAAACTTTAACCGCTCCCCTTCCTTTCGGTACAGCAATAGATTTGGTTTCCAGTGTAACATCCGGCGTATAATTCCCTATCTTCCTGCTCATCCGCAATTCAACCTGTAGTTCTGTATCCTGCATTGCATCCACCTCAACTGTCAGATCGGGTATTTTTCCCGCTTCCAAGGGCAACATCTGCGCCACAGATGTATCTATTGGCATAGAGAAATCGGCATTTAAATTACCCAATTCAAAGCTACTGGACGCACTAAGCTTAGCCTGCTGAAAGAGGTCCCCGTCATCTTTTACTGCCAGGTTTGGAATATGTTGTCCCGCTTTGAGGAGCTCTTGCTGTAGGTTGGGCACAAAACCTTCGGTTAAAATATCACGGGGTGTTAAAAATTGTCGGGTATCCGGCGAGGTGTACGACGTATCGTTTATAGCATACTGCGATACACTGTTTCCCGATCCGGATAAAACATCGCGGCGGGCTTCCGTTTCAACCAATTCTTCCCCCTTTCTGCCTTTTTCCTTCGCCATATAAGCTGCCATACCAATGGCCTGGCCGATGTGTGCTGACGTAGCCATTACCCTCGTGGATGCAAAAGCAACGTGTGTAACACTGATGATCCGTCCGCCAAGAAATAAGTTTTTGATATTTTTGCTGTAGAGACAGCGATACGGGATCTGATAGACTCCTTTAGCATGCCATTGGTTGCATCCCGGCTTCTCGCCGAATACACCGTCCGCAGGATGCAAGTCGATAGACCATCCTCCGTATGCCACCGCATCCTCGTGTACCCGTTGCTCTACGATATCCTGTTGGCGCAACATATAATCCCCTTCAAATCGGCGACTTTCGCGCTTCCCAGGAATCGTCCCCACCCACTCTAAGGTCAAGTTTTCGGCTTCCGGGAAATTACCGGAGTTCTTGATATAATCCCAAGCACCATAAATAACTTTCCATAGATCCCACTTGATCTGTTCTGTATCATGTACCGTATCCATCCTTCCGCCGTGTTCCAACCACCAAAGCTTACATCCAAATTCCTTTGCATTGAAACTTTTGAAACGTGGAACTTCCTTGCTTACGTCCATCGCAAATGTCGGTGCCGTATATTTCACGGGACGTCCTGTATCTTTTGTATAGAAATACATGCTGTGCCCCAACAGTTCTCCATACTCTTCTGTCGGCGCAAACTTCTCTCCGAATTCTTCTTTTTTCTCTGCTCCCATTCTAAAAGCAGCACCAGAAAGGAAACCGACAATACCATCTCCGGAGGCATCACAAAACAAAGGTGCATAGATGATGTATTCGGTCGAATTCTGACTGCAAAAACCTTTCACCGAACTGATGGTGTCCTTTTTGGTCTTGTGTACTTCATATACTGCTGTGTTCAGCAATAGTGTGATGTTAGGCTCTGCTGTTACCTTATCGAGTAAGATCGTGTCGAATATCAGCGGGTTCCCCTCCTTATTCCTGTAAGTGTTTTCTACCAGTATTTCGTCTATAATCCCTCCTTCACGGCTCCATCTGTTGTTATTACCGAGATGGGAGGTGGCCCCTAATATCCATAAACGTACTTCACTCGAAGAGTTTCCTCCCAATACCGATCTGTCTTGCACCAAGACTACCTGAACACCCTTTCGCGCCGCCATTATTGCCGTGCATACACCGGAGAGCCCGCCGCCGATTATAGCGAGCTCGGTGTGGTTTTCCTTCGTCTTCAATGTCCGACTTGCTTCGTATTCTTTTTTTATCATTGTTTAGTTTTATTTTGTCTTCCATTCCATTAATGGTCTGGTCTAGTCTGGTATATTTTTCAAAGAAAAGAAAATTTCTCTGTATAGGCAACTAAACTGCTTTTTTTTATAGAACTCGTTTAAAATTTTTCAGTAATTCCAAATGTTTTTCACAACCCCTTCCTCAGGCCAAAAATTTAATGTAACTCAAATTCTTCTACAACAATTTTACTTTCGCCGATGATATTATGATAAGCTTTGTAATTTCTGCGATATCCCACGGGGCTATGCCCGTCTTTCCAACAAAACGTGGATGGGGTATAAGGCCAACATGCGGCTGTTGCATGGCATAGGTGATCACTTGTGTTTCCGAACAAATATTCAACAGATAACCATTATCAAAGACGTGTTTTCGCATCTTTTAGCCTATCAGTGCGAAAAGGCACAGCCGGAAAACCTTCTTTGTTGTAAAAATTAATGTTCTCCGGACTACTTTCAAACGCATACCGTACATAAACAGGCTTTGGCACATCTTTGCTATACACTACAACTTTATCGCCTCGGATTTCTGCCGTAGCTCTGTAGAACTTGTTATCTTCACCAGCCAGGGCAAAAGCGAGGAGCTCATTACCGTCATCCTTAGCCATGAGTCCGCTTCCTACATTTTTAAAAGAAAGCTCAAATACATTGTCTTTGATATCCGCTTTGCGTAAAACCGGTCCTTCTACGGTCTCCTTTTTATGTCTGTAGATTACTTGTAAAGCTGAGGCAGCCAAACGTTTGCCGACATCTCTTTTATTTCGCGGATGAATATCCGATGGATCACCAATATCATTGATTACAACGGTGCGAACATACTTCATACGTTGGCTGACGTTGAATTGTGCTTCCTGCACTACAGCCCAAGCCGAGGCCTTCGGTTTGTCAATAACTTTCCCATAATTGGCTAACTGAACAATAAAAAAAGGTAATTTCTTATCGTTCCACGATGCACGCCATGACGTAATCAAATTGGAGAGCATCGCCTCGTAATCATAACATAAGGGCACAAAGGCGTTGTTTTCCCCTTGATACCAAACCACGCCTTTTACAGGGTAAGCGAAAAAAGGTGCGATCATACCGTTGTACATCATCGTAGGATAGCGGTTTTCTATGTTGACAAGACCTTTGGGATTCCTCACATCAGGATTCTCTTTCAATAACTGTTCATTGGCTTTCCGTGTGTTTTTTATAAATTCCGGTGTAATCTTTTCTACCTTGGCCGAGGCATCTTTAAACTCGCTCAAAGACGAGGCATCCATAAATGTTTCTATAGGAGATGCTCCCCATGAAGCATGAATAATCCCGATCGGAACGCCTTCTTGTTTATGCAATGATTTTGCAAAATAATAGGCTACAGCGGACAATCTATTGAAACTCGAAGTTTCCGTTACCATCCATTCGGCTTTTAACACATCCTTTTGTGGAGAGATCGCCGTTTTACGGTACACAAAGAGTTGCCTTATCAATGGAAATTCCTCCTTTTCTTCTTGATTATGCAGTTCATTCTTCATCAGAAATGCCATATTGCTTTGTCCGCTACAGAAATACACATCGCCAAAATAAATGTCTTTTATAACGACATTTTCCATGGCGCTCGAAATACTGATGTCGTAGGGCCCTCCGGCTGATTTGGCAGGGAGCTGAACCTGCCATATACTGTCGGCACCCGCTTTTGCGGTATAATACTCATCTCCAATAGTAACCGATAACTTATCGCTCGGTTTCGACCACCCCCACAATACCACGGGTTGATCCCGCTGAAGTACCGCATGGTCAGAAAAATAGTGCGGCATTCGCAATTGCGCTTGAGCGACCGTTGCTACCAAGACCAAAAACAGTCCGATAAAATTCTTCATTTTTGCTAATTCCATCTATCTCTATTTAATATTATTTCCTTCGATACGTACATCGGGATTACTTTCTTTTTCTACATCAATGTTTTTTTTTACCCTAAAAAACTTATTTCCCCTGACATGCATCCCTAACGTCCCTTTGGCTACGATGCCCTCTCTACTATCCTCAATCGTATTTCCTATAACACGCACATCCGTCATCCAGGGCGATTTTCGTTCCTGAAGTTTAGGGTCTTTATTCGTATGAAAAACCAGTTCTTCACCCTCTTCCTGGTTGCGGATACCGATCGCTCCGGTGATACCATGACGCGACATCCATCCCGAATGTGTTATTTTGTTTCTTTCAATCCTTACATTTTTCGGTACCACCCCCTCTCCTTCATTAATGGCTCCCCCAATCATAATGGCCGGGTACATGATATGATCGAACGTATTGTTCACAATGCTCACATTGGAATTGCGGATAAGGCTGGCACTGCCTGCTATATTTCGAAAAGTCGAATTGCTCAACATATAGTTATCTATATTCCAACCATATATCAGGCAAAGGGTTTTTTCATTCACAAAATCAGGGACGGGCTCTGTAAACGTCAATAAAAATCCACGTTCCTTTTTTCCGGTGGGCTTTAATTCTGATTTTTGCACGGTACGTAATATTTCCTCCTTACCATTCCAGAAACCTATCTTCGAACCTACCGGGATAGGGAAAGCAGCGCCTTCTTTCTTTTTTAGCCATATCGTATGCTTATCGACGACCTGGTACGGCCATAAAAATGATCCGTGTACATTTTGTCCATCCCAACGTACTCCCTCCATATAGATTTCGTCCATGACGACTTTTCCACGACAGGCGTACAGCTTCCACCCATCGCGAGAACCGACAGCCAACTGATTGTCGGGAGCTATGATCTTGACTTTTTTGGCTGTGATGTTTTCACATGCTTCGGCTCGCATACAAAAACCAATGGCATTAAATGTCCATACATTTTCTACGGACAGATCATTACACATATAGAAATTGACTTGAATACCTTTATATGAGAAATGCCAACTGAGCCCCTCTCCTATAGCAACTTTCGACGCTAGAGTAGGCGAATGGAGCTGCATGATCCGATTGGCCGTGTCTCCCACGACATGCCATGTATATTCCTCTCTTTTCTTGTATACATCTCCTCCATAAGTCGGGCTTTCCACTTTTTTGAGGTTTTTGGTTGACAGATCCCAAATATTACTCGTAAAAAACAAGGTGCCATCAATCACCGGATTGCCTTCAAATATTTTTACCGTAACAGATTCCCCATCGTTGGTAACCACTTCACCCGCGGTAGAATACCGTGGATTATTGTCAAAAATAATGTTTTGCAAACGGAAGTTGTTGCTATGACGCACAGACAAAATGGGTTTACCGTGCATATCATTTTTGAAGTCATAATGACGAAGAAAAGTCGTTGCAGGGTTTCCCTTCTGATTGATAGCGCCTCTCATTGTAAAATCATGCAGGCTCAAAATATCCAGGCCGGTATTCTTAGAAGCATCGCTTACGAATAGGTCATAAGTTCCTACATCAAATACCAGTTCTTCTGCCTTCACAGTTTTTGCATAGTCCAGAGCCCTTTTTATAGCTGCTCGATCACATTTTCCATCATTGGGCAATGCACCAAAGTCTGAAACCTCTACGGTGTTATCCTGCATCCTTGCAGCATTAACCCCAATTGTCGTTCCGGCGACAAGGAGGACTATCCATATCATCAATCCTCTATACCGCAGTTCTTTGTGTTCTATTTTATATCTTGCCCGCATCTCTATTTATTAGTTTATATAATCTTGTTTTCTTCTACTTTTTCCCAAGGAGACCATTGGCTTTCCTTGTCAGGGCGTTCTTCCCTGATTCTCACTTCATAACCAACGGGATCCGTAACCTTAATCTTGGTAGACCCTTCCAGCCCGGTCTCGACTTCTTGGACATGGTCAGGGGTTTGTACGGGTCGGTATTGTATGCGGTAACGGCTGTCTGTGGTTTGTACCTCATAACCTACTACAATCCCGTCCGTTACTTGCATCGCCTTTCGGATAACGGGAGGCAATGGCGCCCCGGAAAATTGTATGTCAGGTAATAAGGGTTTGCTTTTGCCCTTGTGGTTAGAAATATATATATGGACTTTTCCATTTCCGGACAATCTTCTTTTCGGTATATCAATAGACAAGGCTGTGGTCTTGATCGTATCTCCGCCGGGAAATATCAATACAACCTGTGTTTCTGGCAAAACAGGTTTGAAATAAAGTCTTGCCACGGTATCTGCGGTCAGTATTTGTGTAATCTCCGGTGGGTTGGGAGCATCTTTGTACACAAAGCGTTGATAAACGATGTGGTTGGTGGGACTGACTAAACTTAACTTGATAAACGATGCGTTTCTCCACTGCCTGGGTTGCGAAAAAACATGTTGAATGCTTTCATCACCCGGGTGAATGTCGTTCAATACGATGGAATCGCTACTATATCCCTTCCCGTTTTTAGCATACGCTTGCAAACGGAGCCTATAACCTCTCAGTACATAAGCGGGTAGCGCATGCTGCGCTCGGGGATGGATGGTTACCTTTAGGTTGTTTTGACGTACTGCCCAGTCTGCATCTAAACCCGCTATGGGAGCAAATGCTTCGCGGATCTGTTGCGCCGCCTTTTTTGGTGTGCGCCATACATCCACTACCCCCCAGGTACGGTCGCCTCCAAGCGGAGTTTGTCTATAATCGCTCCGATAGTCGTTATACGTCCAGAGAGAAGCCCCTGCCACATAAGGAAGCGCTGCCACACGTTTCAGCCTATCAGGAATCCGTTCATCCAAAGTGTCATCTTGATGATAACCTATTTGCCCCTGCCCAAATTCAGATACCAAAATCAATTTCCGGGGCCAGCGCTGATGGATTTTTTGTGCCATTTCCACAAAATCACCATAACTATTAAAACAAACCATATCGGCATGTTGAGCGGGTTCCATCCTGGGATCGTTGTCCCTAAAAGCAGTAAACGAAACGTAGGTTACTAGACGACTGTCATCCAACGCTGACCGTACATACCGCATCATCGAGATAACGTATTGGGACTGTTCACGGCTCATCGCCCACTTTTTTCTGTCTTCCGTCTCAGCCGCCAATTCATTGCCCATACTCCATCCTATTATCGACGGATGGTTGTAGTCTCGTTCAATCATTTCTTTTAGCCAATGACGTGTAAGCGGGTTGTTTTCAAATGCTTGTGGATCTTCGATTCCCCAAACAGGGATTTCGGCGATGATAAGCATTCCTATTTTATCTGCATACGCCAATAATTCTGAGGATAACGGTGCGTGCATCATTCGTGTCATGTTACACCCCAGGCTTTTCATGTGGTCCAGGTCTTTCTTGATGAGCCATAGTGGTTCGGTATTGCCCACCGCACGGTGATCATGCACACGGTTAAAGCCAGCAAGCCTAACAGGCTCTCCGTTCAATAGCAGCTGTTGTCCCTTGATTTCGATTTTGCGAAAACCAAAGGCACTACGTTTCTGATGTAGTTTTTGTCCGTCCTTACTGATCGTGATTTCGCAACCATATAGAGAGGGATAATCGATATGCCATAGCTTTACGGCATCTGCCAGCTTTAGGGTGAGTTTCTGCGTAGCGGATTGTTCGTTAGGCACAGTTACCGTATAGTTTGTGGCTGCGATAATGGTCTTATACTGATCATCGGCAAATAGTTGCACGGAAACCTGCATGTCGGCTTTGTCCAAAGCGTTATTTTCCAAACGATAAGCTATCTCCACTTCGCCTTTCTTTGTTTGCAAATCGACATCGGGTGTTATGAGAAGCTGATTTATTCTGACAGGCTTATTTCTCACTAAAGCGACATCGCGGCTAATTCCTCCCCAAGCCCACCAAGCTCCTCGTCTATACCGATTATCCGCCACCACCGCAATGACATTATTTTCGCCAATTTTCAAAAGATCTTCCACCCGAAATTCAAAAGGTGTATACCCTCCTCTGTGGCTTCCAACATAACGTCCGTTAATATATACGGACGCTGTCTCATAGACGGCTTCAAAATGTATACGAATAATGTCGTTTTTCCACGTGGCAGGTACTTGTATATCTCTGCGATACACGCCCAATCCCTTGTAATGGGCGTAAGCCGATTCTGTATCCCAATTGCCGGGAACGAACAATGAGTCTCTTTCTTCCCAAACGGAGTCGGGATGGGTCAAGGAAACAGCATCCTCCAATACTTCGATGGTTTTAAATGCCCAATATCCATTGAGCGACAGGTACTCCTCACCTTCCACACTTCTCGCCCAACCAGGTTCGACGAACAAACAACAACACAAAAACAAAAAACTCCATTTGAACTGCGTGCGGTATCGCTGACGTTCCACAGCTAACACAGGCATATCAAACTCGCCTTCCCACATCAACGCATAACCGGGAAGTGGAGCAGATCCTTCTTTGGGAGCATTATCCAAATCAGATGAGTCGTCTATGAGTTTTTTACATCCAACTAATAAATCAATACTGTACGATGGGAGAAAAATCATCACCTTCCTCCATAAATGGGAAAACTGGGTTAAAAATAATATCGGGTTCATAAATTCGATAATTTATAGGTTATGCACTTGTAGATATCTATTACATTAACCCTATCTATCCCGCACATATATAGCGGAGTATCCCTCCCTGTTGGCAATCGTACTCCTGTTTATATTCTGATCGCGAGAATCCTCCAATACCCGTCCGTATCCTAACATCGATACTGCGTTGTCTGACGTTGATGTCCATAAATTAGCTCTGACATTGAAAAACTGAGTATTTTTTTTCATTATTCTGGTTTATTAAAAATTAATCATAGATGTTTCATCCTAAGGATATCAACAAACTTGATATATTTTCTTTAGTACATGACAAAATTAGATTTTGGCACTATTTGTCGAAAAATCAGTTTTACCCTACCCCTAAAGGGAACCCGATTTTCCTCGTCCCGATATTTATCGAGATCTCCCTTTAGAGGGCCAGGGTCAAATTCCGAAAGCTTTCGGGAGAGGAAAATCCTGCGGAATTGAATTTTGTCATGTACTGAGTATATTTTCACATCATTTTTTTCATTTATAACATAACAAAACCTGTTATATGGCTCCTTATTGAATGATTGCCTTATTGGCATCCAGTTCAACTTTAGGAATAGGCCATTGGTATCCGCGGGATGGATCGTATGTCCGATTAAGTACCGAATACACCTCGTAGTTAATCGTACTTGCATAAGGCGTAAGTTCTTGCGGCCTGTATCCGCGTAAATCTTTATAAACCTCTTCCCCAATTTCCCAACGCATCATATCAAACAGACGCAGTCCTTCAAAGGCAAATTCCACTCTTCTTTCGTGACGAATTACAGTTATCAGATTCTCGGGCGAAAGTCCCGGGCCTTCCACATCCTCTACTTTTGGCATCATCACGCTGGCACGCTGGCGCACCTGATTGATGAGGTCATACACATGTGACTCATTGTAACTTCCGCTCTCTACGAGTGCCTCGGCCTCCATGAGCAGCACATCGGCATAGCGAATAATAACCGGGTTGACACCTGAAATATTGTTGATGCCGTTATCCGAATAGTCGAGATATTTTCTAACCCGAAAACTCGTAAAGTTTGCCGATGCCTGCTGGGATGGATAAGACACGATAGGTTCGCCGGTCTCCAAATGATAATCCCGGATAGAATAAGGTACAACAAGAGAGTAATGTAAGCGAGGGTCACGGTTTTGGAAACGATTGTCGTACCCTCCCTCTTTGATATAGAGAGAAGGTGCCGCAAGCCCGGTAGATTTTATGGTGGGGTCATACAATGTATTATCGGGATCATTGATAGAGAGTCCATTGGTGGAATAAAACTGCTCGTACAGATCATAAGATACCTGATAGCCGCTGTAGGACCGGAATCGGGTATACCATATTGTCGACAGGCCAAACTGATCCGCAAGCTGTTCGTACTGCTGATCAAAGATCACTTCTTTGTTATCGGCCTCTCCTTCCGGCAAAAATAACAGTTGGTATTCCGGTCGGATTTCATACATGTCCAATGCTCTTACTTTTGCACAATACTCCGCCGCTTCTTCATAACGATGATTAAATAACAACGCCCGGGCTTTTATGGCCAAAGCTGCCCCTTGCGTCGCCCTTCCCCTATCACCCTCAGAATAGGACGTAGGCAAGAGTTCCGCAGCTTCCTCTAAATCGTTCAACACGAATTCTAAAATTTCCGTTTTGGGCGTCAGCGGCTTATCGGCTTCATCCAATCCTTCCGGTTTTATGCGTAAGGGCACATCACCATAAAAAAATGACAGATCAAAATAAGCTAAAGCTCGCAGGAACAATGCCTCCCCCCGGTATTGATCGTAGCTCTCCTGAGACATCTCCACCTCCTCGATATAATGCAATACTGTATTGGCCCTCAAGATCATCCTATAATTCCGGGACCATTTGTTTACTATATACGGGGTTTCATTATTAAAATTTCCTGTCCAAAGCAATTGATAATCGGGATAATAGCCATTGTCCACCACAAAATCGGTATATATGGGTTCTTCCCGATCGGAAATAAAGGCTTTGTAAATACCATTGACAGCCTCCCGAATGTCCCGTTCGGTTTTGAAGTTATCCGGCGAAAGGAAGTCTATCGGCTCCCGGTCTAAAAACTTATCATCACACGCAGTTATGATAGACAAAAGACCTGTGCAAAAGCATATATAAGTTATTATACTTCTCTTTTTCATCATTCTAAAAATTTAAATTAATGCCCAGGGTATAACTTGAAATCTGCGGATGAAATGCTGCCGTTACATTTCTATAGCTCCGTTCGGGGTCAAAACCTTCGATAAAAGGTGTAAGTAACAAAAGGTTCTCCCCATTTACGAATATCCTGCAACGGTCCAGGCTGAGGTACTGTGCGAGCTTATCAGGCAGTTCATAGCTAAGCTGTACACTCTTCAGGCGGAAGAAAGAAGCATCGTAAATATTATAACTGGTAACCAGGGCATCCCGCGTTTTATCCACGTATACACGCTGGTACTTCTCTGATGGGTTTTCGAACGTCCATCTTTTCTCGGCAAGTTCTTTACGCAACGGTCCATTGGTGTTATAAAACGGTGCAACCATCATTCCATTCATATAGGCATCGGCACCTTGCACACCATGGGCGATAATATTTAGCGCAAACTGTTTATAGGAAAGGTCTACGCTAAGTCCATATTCGAATGTAGGCAAGGGGTTACCGATTAACTTGCGGTCGTCAGGTGTTATCTCTCCATTTCCATCGGTATCCGCTAATTTAATATCTCCCGGTGCGGGCATGTCCATAAGGCTCGACTGATCCGGAAGCCCTTCTTTTAGCACATACGCTCTTTCGCTATGCGGAATAGCGGGATCACTATCGTTCTGCCATGCAAAATCAGACACCTGGTAGATCCGCTCCGCCTGATAACCATAGTAAGAAGAAAAAGGATGTCCCACAACACTCCGGGTATTGGCAGTGTGATCAATAAAAGACAAACCTCCCAGATCCGTCAGTTTATTGTTTAGAAATGTGAGATTTGCGGCGATTGCATAATTAAATTTATCCATACGGTGAGGTGACCTGTAACTCAAGCTAAGCTCGATTCCTTTATTGACCATGGTACCCACATTTTGATAGGGCAATGTATTTGCCCCCAGAGAAGGGGGAACAGTTACCCTGGCCAAAATATCGAACGTCTTTTTATGAAACCAATTTGCTTCTATACTCAACCGGTTCCACAGCGACAGATCGAATCCAATATTGGTCTGTTCGGTCGTTTCCCAACGGGTAGCTCTGTTAGCCAACAGGTTTGTTCCTCTTCCCGGCACGATCGTATTGCCAAATGCATAGTATTCTTGTCCGCTCATTACATCGGCAAAGGCATATTGCGTCCAGATATTTTGATTGCCCAAACGCCCCCAGGATCCGCGTATCTTCAAGTCCATAAAATCCCATTTTTGCATAAAGTTTTCTTCACTGACCCTCCAGGCCGCGGAAACAGACGGAAAGTTCCCCCACTTATTTCCATCCGCAAAACGAGAAGAACCGTCTCTACGGAAATTGAACTCCAACAAATACTTATTGGCATAAGCATAGCTAAAACGGCCAAAATAAGATGCCGTAGCATACTCGTTCGCATTACTACTCAAGTAAAGCGTATTGGGATCGCCATAATTAAAGATAGGAGCATTACTGGATATTTCCCTAGCCGATCCATCGTCGCGTTTATAAATCGTCTCCAATTTTTCATGAGCAGCAAAAAATTGCATATCGTGCTGCCCTATAGACCATTTATATTCCAAGGATAGCAATAAAGTATTCTGATCACGTTGTATAAACCGCTTCTCCAAAGAAGAAAGTCGTCTATTGGTGGAGTTTTCGAGGAAATCACCGGCAGTATAAAATTCAGGCTCAAGTTTTTCATAGTGACTTATATATCTGTTTTTTGCCGCAAGCACTTTTCCTTTTAAATTTTTGACCGGCTCAACCTCAACAATTGCGCGTGTATTAAGCACATTAGAAGTAGTGCTGATGCCGCCCCCGAGTTCCTTTCCGGCCAGGAACCTGCCATTGTAGCTATAAAGGTTATTTTCTCCTGTCAATGTATCTATAGATTGTACAAAGGCAACCGGGGTCATTGCTGCGATTTCTGCCATGACAGTATTAGTGGGTGAAGTTAACTCATTTACCTTATCCCGATAACCGTTTGCACCCACCGACACCTTCACTTTTCTATTGAAAAAGTATCCCCAGAGATTACTGTTAAAAGATAAACGGTCTGCTTTGGTCCCGATCAATACTCCTTTTTGGTCCTTAAAGGTTATGGAATTGGAAAAGCCATAGTTTCTTTGTGATGCCTGTAGGCTAATATAATGGTTCTGTATCGTGCCCTGTTGGAAATACACGTCATACCAATCTGTGTTGGGGTACCTTGGATCATCTTGCGCTCGATACTGTTCAATATCAGCTTCCGTGTAAGCCGGCTGTTGTCTGACATTCATCCGAGCCTCATTCAACATCTCGGCATGCGTCCAGGAATCGACAGTTTGCGGCAGACGTGTGGGAGAGCTTGTAGACCATGTTCCGCTGTAATTGATTTTCAATTCGCCTCCGTCTGCTGTCCCTTTTTTGGTTTCAATCAAAATCACTCCTGCGGATGCCCTTGATCCGTAAATAGCAGTTGATGCAGCATCTTTCAGTATTGATATCGAGGCAATATCATTTGGACTGACATCGTTCAGTTCTCCTTGCACCCCATCTATAATAACCAGTGGTTCATTATTATTGTCAATGGAGGATACTCCCCGGATACGTATTTCTGACATATCATCACCAGGCCTGCCTGAATTCTGAACAATACTCATCCCGGCTACTTTTCCCTGTAATAGCTGATCAACACTGGTCAATGCCCTACCTTCTGCCTCGTCAACAGATACTGATGTTACAGCCCCGGTAAGATTAGCTTTCTTTTGTGTTCCGTACCCTATGACCACCACTTCGTCAAGAGCAGCCACATCCTCTTCCAGTTGTATATTGATCTGGGTGCGGTTATCAACATTGACTTCCTGCTTACTATAACCCACATAGCTAAACACTAATATAGCATCAGGAGCAACAGTAATGGAATATTCCCCATCCAGGTTTGCCACAGTACCTGTTGCGGTGCCCTGTACTACAATATTGGCAAAAGGTATGGGGTTGTTACCTATAGTAGTAATTGTACCTGAGACTACAAAATCCTGGCTCCAGGCACTATTAAAGCACAGACATGCTAACATTACTAATAATAGTTTTTTTTTCATTCTTTAAGGTTTTTAAGATAAAGTGATTGGTTAGTTTTAAAAAATAAGCCCTTCCCTTCCTGATGAAATTCTCTATTATGGATTTACATGTGATGTGTTTGCAAACCCACCAATTCCCTCCGGTTCAAAAGAGATATCAGTGGTCAACAGGATTTTATCGCACCTTGCAAAATATTGAGAACTGTCATAGAGTTCCAGTATATTCACCCCTTCTTCCAGAGCAAAATCTCCTCCAGATTGCCATTCATACCCTACTTCGCCATGTGTCCCGAATTCGACCGGTGACTCCTCCCCATTGATAATCAGTTTAAATTTACGGTGCCCCTGTTGCGTATCGAAATCCCGCGACCGCACCCACAATTTATATACGCCGGGTTCGTCAACAACAACGCCCGTGGTAGCTTTTAAATCGGTCGAATCGCGCTCCGCATCATATCCGGCAAAGCCCTTGAGCACCATTGCTTGGTCGATATCCCGTTCAATGGTCCAATTGTTGGTGTGGACGAAATCCTCCGCTTCAACCCATAGATCGGTTCCGTTTGACTCTTGCGGGCCACGCAATGAATCCAGATCGTTGATAAATTGTACTTTTCGCAACTCATAATCTTCCGGAGAAATTTCATAGGCTCTGATATAGTCAAAGTAAACCGTACCTGATTCCGTGGCATCCGGCTCCGTGGCAATACACGTCAGCCACAGATAAAAATCATGTTGGGGCACGCTCCGCATATCCACGGTCTTGAGCAACTCACCCTCGAAATAATAATTCAAGTAATCGGGTGTATATTCAAATCCATAGGTATGATAATCAGCAGCGAGATTCTGCGTTATTGTGACGTAATCACGGTTTATACCTCCCTGAAAAGGGCCCCATTCTATGGCACCGTAGGTGAAGTTAAGCGCATCATAATCTCCATAATGTTCAAAACAATCAATCTCTAACTTACGACCACCTTCATCGGTCAATGGGTTTGGGTCATCAAATCCGCTGCTTCCTGTAGTCCAGAAGGCTTCGTGCCAACCGTATCCACCATCCAATTTAGCACTCACTTCATAGTAACCGTGGCCACTTGGTTGCCTGGTGATAATTCCACCTCCGGTGTATGGTTTGTTCTGATAATTTTCTTCCTTCAGGAGAATTTTCAGAGTATCATCAACCACAACATTCTCCGGTCGCTGACAACTCTGAAGTTTACAGTCTGTACGGTATTTCCATTTTGTGCTATCCAAAATCGAACCGTCAAAATTATCCTCCCATACCAATGTATATCCCGGTAAAGCTACATTGTAAGTCATCGCATCTCCCCCTTTAATACCCTCAGACATTTCAAACGACCGTTTCTCACAACCTACCAGCAAAATGACGGTTATCATTAAAAAATAAATTGACATCTTCATAGTGGGAAAGGAAATCCATCTTAATAACAGTTTTATTCTCATAGATCTATTGGTTTATCTTGCACATTTAAAAATCCGTAGTTCACTACGTTGTTCCCCGGTTCCTAACAAGCTATATTCTTAAATCCAACCAATATGTATCCAAATACGGAGATTAAAAATCATCCATCCTGACAAATCAAGATATCCGTGCGAAAGATTCATAATTGTTTTCATAATTTTAGTCTGGTTTGGAATGGTCTGTTTTTCAAGGCAAGTATAGTGGAATAAATTTTAAATGCCAAATTTTATGTACAAAAAATTACGATATTCCTAATTATTCCGGTTTAGCGTGGTCATTTTCTTGTTTCGGACAGACAAAAACAATAAATTTGCAAATCATTTATTAATCCATAATCAACACATATTGGAAAAGGCTCCGGATTCTATACCAAACAGCACCGGTAACATACATCGTTTAAAATACATGCAACTGGTTGATTATATCATGTCGCTGATAGAGGAAGAAAAATTAAACATCGATGATCGGCTTCCTTCCCTCATCCAGCTCACCACCCGGCTTAAAATAAGCAAGGAAACTGCTTTAAAAGGCTTGAATTACCTGTCGGAAAAGGGAATTATAGAATCGGAATACCGCAAGGGATACTACTTAAAACGCATCAAGCAGCACCTGCCATACCGGGTATGTCTCATCCTGGACAAAATGAATATCCTTCGTGACCGGGTATACCAATCTTTTCTAGAAACCATAAAGGATCATGCCGATGTGGATGTGTTCTTTCACCATCATAATTTCAAGGTATTTGAAAAGCTTATCGAAGAGAACCTTAACAGCTATACTCATTTTGTCATAAATACATATTTTAAGGAAGATCCGACAGTTGTACTCAACAAAATACCTCCACACAAACGGGTGATTATAGATCACCGGGAAAACGGACTGGAAGGTGAATATACCTGTATCTATCAGGATCATAAATCCGACATCAAAGACTCGCTGACCACATTGTTACCTCAATTGAAAAAGTATCAGCGACTGGTATTAGTAGCTCCTCCGGAAGCTTTTCATGCAAAGGACCTTATTGAAGGTTTCGAATCCTTTGCCGGGCAACACAACAAAAAATATCAAGTCATTCACAGCATAGACGAAAAAACAACGAAAAAGGGAGATGCCTACATCACTTTTAACCGCTATGACAAGGATGATGTTGATATCATAAAGATCACCCGAAAAAAGAACTGGAAGCTCGGTAAAGACATCGGTCTTATTTCCTATAATGACACTGCTGTTAAAGAGGTTCTGGAAAATGGGATTACCGTGATCAGTTCCGATTTCCATAAAATGGGAGAAGAAGCGGCCAAAGCCATATTAAACCGTACAACTGTAAATCTTCGCGATCCAGCTAAAGTTATTATCCGTAATTCATTGTAATGTATCAAGTATAATTCATTGAATTTGAAACTATGACAACAGGACGGCATTAATAAATTGTTTTAATATACCAAAACTATTTTCACGAGGGCCAATTTTTAATCTCTGAATTTAAGATTGTAGTTAAAGAATTGTATATCGCTTTGAAATGACAATGCTGAACAACAATTAAAGTGTAATGAAATTTTTAAATTTATTCATATACAGTTTGTTTTTTTATTTTCAAGCGCATTCTCAAATTGATAATGATTTTTGCTTAGTCCACAACAAATGGGAATGATGATCCGAAGTGGAACGCTTTATTATTATTACAAATGTAATATTAGCTTTTTCAGATTTAATTTTAACAAAAAAAGCCGAAGATTTCTCCTCGGCTTTTTGTGCGGGTGAAAGGACTCGAACCTTCACACCTTGCGGCACTAGATCCTAAGTCTAGCGTGTCTACCAATTCCACCACACCCGCAAAATGACACCACTGTTGTAGTATCGGGGTGCAAATATAATTTATTTTTCGAATAAAAACCGACTGCACTTTGAAAAATATCTTTTTTGTACTTTTGATTAGATTATAAAAGTTATTCTGCTTCATGGAAGATATTTCATCATACGTTCAAAAAAACAAAGAACGGTTTATCGAAGAGCTTATAGAACTCCTCAGAATTCCCTCCGTAAGTGCCGACCCCGCTTTTTCCCAGGATGTCCTTAATACAGCCGAAGCCGTAAAAGAAAGTCTTTTAAATGCCGGTTGCGACCATGCGGAAATCTGTGATACCCCCGGTTATCCTATTGTTTACGGGGAAAAGACCATCAATCCGGAACTCCCCACCGTATTGGTCTATGGCCACTACGACGTGCAACCGCCCGATCCGGTGGAACTTTGGGAAAGCGGTCCGTTTGAACCGGTGATCAAAAAGACGAATATCCATCCGGAAGGTGCCATTTTTGCAAGAGGAGCCTGTGATGATAAGGGCCAAATGTACATGCATGTAAAAGCCCTGGAATACATGGTAAAGCACCATACACTTCCTTGTAACGTCAAATTTATGATAGAAGGCGAGGAAGAAGTAGGTTCGGAAAGCCTGGGTTGGTTTATCGAACGCAACCAGGAAAAGCTGAAAAATGATGTCATCCTCATTTCCGATACGGGAATGATAAGTAACGAACAGCCCTCCATTACCACCGGATTAAGGGGGTTGAGCTATGTGGAAGTGGAAGTCACGGGGCCTAATCGTGACCTGCACTCCGGGTTATACGGCGGTGCAGTGGCCAATCCTATAAATATCCTGACCAGGATGATCGCCTCCCTGCATGATGAAAACAATCATATTACCATTCCCGGTTTTTACGATAAAGTAGAGGAAATTTCACCAGAAGAACGGGCGGAAATGGCCAAAGCCCCTTTTTCCCTCGAAAAATATAAAAATACCCTGAACATCGATGATGTTTACGGCGAAAACGGTTATACGACCAACGAACGTAATTCCATTCGCCCTACTCTGGATGTCAACGGTATATGGGGTGGATATACAGGTGAAGGTGCCAAAACAGTAATCCCTGCAAAGGCGTATGCCAAAATATCCATGCGGCTGGTTCCGGACCAGGACTGGGTGGAGATCACGGAATTATTTAAAAAACATTTCGAGAGTATTGCCCCGAAAGGTGTGAAGGTACTCGTAAAACCCCATCATGGCGGACAGGCATATGCAACTCCTATTGACAATATCGGTTATCAGGCAGCGAGCAAAGCCTACAGCGACACCTTTGGCATCCCTCCCATTCCGCAACGAAGCGGGGGAAGCATTCCCATCATATCCCTGTTTGAAAAGAAACTGCACAGCAAAACCATATTAATGGGCTTCGGACTGGACACGGATGCCATACATTCGCCCAATGAGCACTTCGGTATTTTTAACTACCTGAAGGGGATAGAAACCATTCCCTTATTCTATAAATATTTTACGGAATTGTATAAGTCCGAAGAAAATACATAGGGAGCCCCCAACCGCAAAAAAGTCAATAGCTCTTTATTCTGTCACTTCGGGCGAAATCAAACGGACTCATTTTTTCAGTCCGCCACATTTTACAATTCCGTCCGGAATGACAGTTTTAGGTGATTTTCCGCTATTTTACTACCTACAGATACCTTTAGAGGGAATCGAGGTTTTCGCGTTGTCTTTTCGTAAGCCCCTTCACCACCAGGTCATAGGAAATATCGATGAGTTCCCGGATAAGTTCTTCGGAAAGCTCTCCATCGTCCAGGTCTACCGTATTCCAATGTCTTTTATTCATATGATATCCCGGCTGTATGCTTTGGTATTCCGCTCTCAGTTCTTCTGTCCGTTCCGGTTCGCATTTCAGGTTAACGGAATGATCTCCCGCTTCCCACTTATCAAGCGAGGTCAGGGCAAACATTTTTCCCATTACCTTAAAAACTATGGTATCTTCTCCGAAAGGGGTATCTTCTGTAGCTCCTTTTTTATTCAGACAATAATTCCTCAATCTGTCAATAGTCATATGTCGGATGTTATGTTAGTGTTCCCTTTATTATCCGGGGTATGGTGTTATTTGCCCTTATATGGTCGGTCAGACATCTTCATCTTTTAATACTCTTCTGTCTTTGCTTCAATCTTCTCTTTTTCTCTTTCTGTTATTTCCAGCGCAGAGTAATCCAGTTTCCAGCCTATGGTCTGTACAATGGTCTCTATCAGCAAAACGGCTTCCAGAACTTCCTTCCGGGCTGTTTCCATAAGTCCGCTCTCCGGAATTTTGTCCAGAATATGCTGTTTTGCCTCTTTGTTGAGTTCCGTAAGGTCCGTAGAAGCAAACCTGTTAAACAGGCCGTTCTTCACATCGTAATACTTGAGATCGGGCTCTATAGACAGGACCTGTGGTTGCGGAAAATCGGTCAGAATAATGCGTTTTCCATTGTTATCGGCCCGCATCCTCACCTTGCGGAGATCAAAACCTATATGCACTTTGGCATTGATAATGATCAGCGCTTTCTTTCTACTGGATATAAGGCTTAAGAGATGTTGCCTGGTATTTTCATAATGATAGATCTCTGCAAAGTCGCCTTCTACTGTAGTCAGTTTACACACTCTACGTATTTTTTCCAGTAATACTACCGACTGCTTTTGTGTGAGTTGCTTGCTTTGCCTCCTCTTGAGGTAGGTATACAACCAGTATGTGGCAATAACGCCCAATACCAGACCTACCAGCAAGGTAAAAATATCGTTCATAAACTATTTGATTTTTTCTCTTTTCCTATTAATCCCAGGTGTGTGTTGTTAAAGGAATTTCCGTATTTCAACCCGTATCCGAGTACACGGTCAAAACCGGAATGGGCAAAACATATGGCGCCGGCTATCTGCAAGGCTTGTGACCCAAAAAAAATGCCCAGCAAAAATAACCCTATTGCAATTCCTTTATGGTGCATAAGATTATAAGTAACCGCTCCTGCCCTGGTACCCCATATATATCCTATCATTCCTATATCAGGTGCCAGAAAGAGTCCGAAAAACCACCACCAGGAATAATCGGTCTGCCGGAATAAGTAGACTCCCAGAATGAACATTAATAACTCTTCTACCTGTATCGTCCGTTTCATCTGTTTATTTTTATTTGTTTTTTATGGGTCAGATGGAATGCCCTAAGTAATCATATCGGTTGGTATGACAATTTTGCTTAAGGGCATTTCATTTTACCATATTTTATAGAGTATCGGTTTACTCGGGGAAGCATCGTTTTCAAAAGATGCTATCTGTAAATTTAACAAATATGTTCCATCCGGTACGAAATCGGGCACAAAAATAAATTCTGTGATGGTAGCATCCAGCCTTATTTTACCGTTTATATCCCAGAATGCCTTATGACCCAGCAATTTGCCATCATCCTTTTCTTTATCTACGGAAGGAAGGTCAATTAAAAGGTGTCTTATCCCCGTTTCCCGAAGATACAAGGCGACCTCTTCTTCGAGGTACGGTGGATTGGTATGGGAATATTTCCGGATGAGCTTGCCTTTGTCATTAGGTAAAGTACGAATAATGACTGCTTCCGGATCCTTTCCCGAAAGAAGATTTTCTACCTGCTTCCGCGAAATAACCTGGTCTTCTTCGCCCTCAGTTTCCGGTTGTACGGAGATCAGTTCCGCAATAAAGAAAAACTTTTGCAACACATCGTTGACACTGTAAAACTCCCTGGTAATATGCCCGGCACACTCCGTATGGGTACCATGTGCATGGGGATTGAAAAATATATTATTAAAGTTGGTGGAAGCGCCCTGTTCCACACTCCCCGTCCAGTCGCCGGATTGTACAGGAGTTATTTCGGGAGCTCCGAGATACCACGCCACAGGATTGTCTTCCGAGGCTCGTAACGGGATGGAAATATCTATCGGTTGGTCCAGGTCGGTACGGTATGTAACTCCCCGGTGTTGTATAGTCGTTTGCATACTGCAATTTAGGAATAATGGTTTAAAGTTACAGGTCCAGGTTCCAGGTTTAGGACATGGGCGTAGGTGGCTGAGTGTTCCGACTCCGCCGGAATGTATCGAAGCCCCGGGTTTCAGGTTTCGAGGTTATTTTTTTGTAGCTTACCGTCAAAACGTATAGATTTGCTTTCCGTAAATTTTTATCCCGATGACCATACGCAAAATAGTATTGTTCTGTTCCGTTTTATTCTTCCTTAGCAGCTATTTCCAAACATTTGCCCAGGATACCGCTGTCAGCCCCGATGCTACAATTATACAACAGCATATAAACATCCTGGCCGCAGACAAAATGAAAGGGAGGGGAACCGGTAGTAAGGGGCTGAAAAAAGCAGCCCGGTATATTGAACGTCAATATAAGAAATACGGATTATCGCCCGCAGGTACCCGGAAATACAAACAACCGTTCGTTGCCAAGGTAAAGAAAGTGGTGGTTAAAGATAGCCTGCGCAAAGCGAACAACATTATCGGGTTCCTGGATAACGGAGCCCTTTATACTATTGTTATCGGCGCGCATTACGATCACCTGGGTACGGGCAAACAGGGAAGTTCCAAACATCCGGAGCCCGAAGGGCTTATTCACAACGGGGCGGACGACAATGCTTCCGGTGTGGCCGGCCTGCTGGAACTCGCCCGTTATTTTTCCGGAAACGGGGAAACCGAACCGTATAATTTTCTGTTCATCGCTTTTTCTGCCGAAGAACTTGGTTTATTGGGGTCCGGATATTTTGTGGAACACTCTGTATTACCATTAAAAGACATCCATTTCATGCTGAATATGGACATGATAGGACGTTATGCTCCAGAACGTGGTATCGGTATTGGCGGGTATGGTACGAGCAGCGACTGGCCTTCTGTTTTTGAAGATGTACAGGCCGGGGTAAAATTCTTTACCGACAATGCCGGAAGCGGTGGCTCCGATCACGGTTCTTTTTATGCCAAACAGGTCCCCGTACTGTTTTTTCATACCGGCGGGCATCCGGACTATCATATGCCCTCCGATGATGCTGATAAAGTAAATGCCGAAGCCGAGGCAAAAATTATTGACCTGGAAATTCAGATCATCGAAAATGCCATGAAAAGGGAAAAACTGCCGTTCACGGAAGTGAAAGGATAAGATTCTAATACATAACAAAAATCAACTACCTCGGCAATCCCGATATTCTTATGGATTAGGACAGGCGTTGGGGAATAAGACCCATTTAATGGGATTCAATCCGGATTGCTTTTCCGGTCAAATTGTACAGAAACGATTTCTGTTATCTCCTACAAGTATTAATCTACATAAAAAAGATCAGAAGCAATACCGTCGGTCAGGAATTTACCTTTAGCCGTGGTCCGCAATACCTCTTCCCGGATATCCAGCAAACCATTATCCAGATATTTTGTCGTTTGCTTTAACAGATAATCGTGATATTTTGTACCGAAATCCTCTGCCAGACGTTTGAGGGAAACTCCCCATATCGTACGAAGGCCGGTCATTATATACTCGTTATAGCGGTCGGTTGTGGTAAGCACTTCTGTTTCCTGCGGTAATTCTCCCCTGCTCAAAGATTTCAGATAGAGGGCATTATTGGCTACGTTCCAGCTCCTGCTCTTTCCGTCGTAACTGTGCGCCGAAGGCCCTATCCCCAGGTATTTTTTACCCAGCCAGTAAGAGGTATTATTCCGGGAAAAATAGCCTTCTTTACCGAAATTGGAAAGTTCATAGTGCACAAATCCCTTGTCCCGAAGGACATCCATCAGGATAGTAAACTGCTCTCCCGCATGTGTTTCATCCGGAGCAGATGCTTTTCCGCTTCGGATAAATTTATCCAGTGCGGTCTTGGGTTCTACGGTGAGAGCATATGCGGAGATGTGAGGAATGTCATATTCTAATGCCCTATCCAGGTTTTCTCTCCAGCGTGTATGGTCCATTCCCGGTATACCATAAATGAGGTCTATGGTAATATTGTCAAAATACTCCCTGGCTGCTGACAGGCATTTATGAGCCTCCCCTCCGTTATGCGCCCGGTTCATCCATTGCAGGTCCCGGTCAAAGAACGATTGTACCCCTATACTCAGCCGGTTTACCGGTGAACTGCCCAAACCGATGATCTTGTCCTGTGAAAGATCGTCCGGATTGGCCTCCAGAGTAATTTCGGGGTTTTCATCTACCGTATAATTGGCATAAACAGCTTCAATGATACGGTGTAACTCGTCTACGGATAGTAAAGAAGGTGTACCTCCGCCAAAGTAAATGGTTTCCACGACCTCATCCCGGAACTCTTCTTTACGGAGTTCCAGCTCCTTTTGTAATGCCAGGAGCATCTCCGCCTTCTTTCCTGTGGAAGTGGAAAAGTGAAAATCGCAATAATGACAGGCTTGCTTACAAAACGGTATGTGAATGTATATGGCTCCCAAGATAAATTAAACTGTTATTGCCCGGGCTCAATATCACCCGGAAAAAAGGATGCTGGCATTTAGAAACTGTTTAAGTTTTAACCTTTGGTTCTTTTACGTGTCTTTTTCCGCCATACTTCAGCTATTTTTCGGTCCGTAGCTATGCTATGCACCTCAAAATACCTTCGTCTGACGAAAAAATACACTATAAAATATTCCAAAAACAAAATTTAAACAGTTTCTTATTTTTTAATACGTCCCTCGTTCTGTTTTACAAAAGCATTCCAGCTGTTGTATGACTTTTCCCCCACGCTTTTTCCGGAATTAAAAAAATGACAGACCGCCGCTGCCAGTCCGTCGGTGGAATCGAGGTTTTTAGGAAGTTCCTTAAGTCCCAGGAGATTTTGTAACATCCCGGCCACCTGTTCTTTACTTGCATTTCCGTTTCCGGTAATGGCCATCTTTATTTTTTTCGGGGAATATTCGGTTATGGGTATTTCCCTGGATAATCCTGCCGCCATAGCTACTCCCTGGGCCCTGCCCAGCTTGAGCATGGATTGTACGTTTTTACCAAAAAAAGGGGCTTCTATAGCTATTTCATCCGGGTGGTACGTATCTATCAGTTCCACTGTACGCTCAAAAATAAGTTTGAGTTTCAGATAGTGATCGCTGTATTTCTGTAACTGCAATTCGTTCAGTTGCATAAAGGACATCTTTTTTCCGGTAGCCCGGATCAGTCCGAACCCCATGATGGTCGTTCCCGGATCTATGCCCAATATTATTCTCTCTTCTGCCAAAATTTTAAAAATTACAAGGCTGTTCGGAGCAAAGGTACGAAGATAGAACGGGTTTATGAGGTACCAGGGAGAAGAAGCTGGGGTAAACGCTCATGTGCACAATATCCGGGAATGTGAAAATGGGAGGATAGAGATTGCAAGGGAAACCAGGTGCCTTTTGGCTCGCCCAAACCTGGAACCTGAAACTTGTAACCTGCAACTATTTATAACTCTTTAATACGTTTGTCCCGGGGAAGAAACCGTTGCTGATTGAAGTACCACGGGTAACCGGTATTTGGTGGCTACCGGAATATTTCGTTTTAATGCGGGATAAAGTACCGGCATTTTTTTCAAACTGACCGCTACGATACTGTCCAGGCCGGGAACGTGTTTTTCCCATTTTTCTTTTTGCTCTATTTCGGCCACAGAGATCTTTCCGGTTCCGGAAATGAGAAAGCGAACATAGATGGTATCATCCACACTACCGTGCATAACCACCTGCTGGTCCTCTATTCCCGCATACAGGTACCGGACAAACGTTTTTTCGAAACACGCTTTCTGCCGGACTTTCTCTGCTGTTTCATCACAGGTTTCAAACAAGGGATACTGGTCTACTTCATTCCAATTGATGTTCCTGATCTCATCCTGTACAAGTTTATCCGAAGAAGGTTTTTCCTCCTTCCCCCTGTTACACGAAGACATTCCGGCAAACAAAATCATACCCGTCAAAATGCGCAAAAAACCAATGCCCGTAAACCCGATATGAAACGTATAAAAGAAAAAGCCTTCTGATCTTCGCATAAAACACCCGTTGAATGCTGAAAATTACGACTTTTTGAGAAAAATAAACAAACTTATTGTGGTTTCTGTGTTTTTGAAGAGTATCCGAGCGATTATTCCACACCGGCATTCATATGCATTTCCTTTTTAATGGCGGATATCCGCTTTGTAGTAAAGTCCCTGTACATCCTATCCATACCGGAATCACCGATTTTTTCCAAAAAATCTTCATAATACCGGAGTTTAAGTTCCGGATCGGCATAATAATTATCGGCTACAAGACACATCCTGTAGTGTGAATGGGTGCTGGAGGGGTTTTCTTCATAAGCCTTTTTTAAATAATCCAGCCCGGTCTTCACATCTTTTTGTTCGAGTGCTATATTGGCCAGGACTTCGTATTCGTTCTCAAAAGTTACCCGCTGTACCGCAATGGCCTCTTTGGCAAAAGCATCCGCTTTTTCGTAATTTTTTAGTTTGAGATAAGATTTACTCAAGGCCAGCAAGGTTTTCGGGTTGGGCTCCATACCGTTTAACTTCAGGGCGCTTTCGTATGCCGTTATGGCTTTTTCGTATTCGATTTTACGTACATAGCAATCTCCCAGTCTTTCATAGATATAGGCTTTTTCTTCTCCCAGTTCCACCAGACGCTCGAATAACAGGGCGGCTTCCCGGTGATTGCCATTGTTAAAAAGAACAAGCGCCTTCAGGTTGATCAGTTCCATGGAATTGGCATAAAACTCCAGTCCTTTATCCACATATTTCAATACGGAATCCTTCTCCCTGTGTTTCAGATAATATTTCCCGATCTCATAGATACTTTTCAAATGGGTTTCATCGCTCCGGAACGCTTTCTTAAAGTTCGGAAGGGCATACTGCATTTCCGGTATTATACCCTGGTAGCTTTTTCCTAACCGGTAGAAATTATCGGCATTTTCATTGTCCTTTTCCGTGAGTTCACCAAATGCAGCTTTCGCTTTCTCAAACTGCTTTGTCCTGAGATACAACTTTCCGAGTTCATTCCGGGCCAGCAGCATATCCGGATGTTCATTAAGCAGGTTTTCATATTGCAGCATCGCTTTATCGTAATTACCAATGGCATTATAGGCACGGGCAATTTGCAGGCTGCTTTTTGCCGAAGGATCTTTTGCATACATGTTTATAGCCCCGGTATAATTTCCCAGGGCATACAAGCTGTCTGCCATATGCAAGGCCGGGGATTGCGCCCCGGCCACTAAAGTGCTTACCAAAAAAACTAAAATCAGCAAAAATAATTGTTTAAGACACCTTATCTGCATAATTAACTTTCCATATTGTATTATTATACTATACCGGTTCACTATTACATCATGACCTCATAATTGTTGTGGTCATTTACAGCAAATTCCACATCAGTCAAGCCAATGTAACTCATATGTAAAACATCTCCTTTTGCTGCTTTGATCTTAAAATTTCCGTCAAAATCGGTTATCGTTCCCCTGCCCGTCCCTTTGACAGCCACATTGACCCCGGGTAGATTCATGGAACTGTTTACCACGGTCCCGTAGACATACCCGTCACCTTTCGTCATATCACCGGAAGCTAAAACCTTACCATTATCCGGACTTTTACTAACGTCGGAATGTCTCTTATCCTCAACGGAATCCGATGCCAGTCTGAAGGTTATCGGGATGGAGAACGGAACATTAACGGCCTCACCCCTGTGTTTTCCGGGAGTCATTTTCGGAAGTGTCTCTATGATCCGCATCGCTTCCTGTTCCAGTATAGGCGAAGGGCCTCTTTTCCTGATATGTACAATGTTCCCTTCTTTATCTATGGTAAATAGTATGGCCACCCTTCCCTGGATACCCTGGTCCTGGGCTTCTTCCGGGTACCGGAAATACTTCCGGATGTGTTTCTGTATGCTTTCCTGGAAACACGCCCTGGGGTCGGCAGAACTCTCACAACCGGGGAATACCGGGACATCGTCCACCACAGAGAAGGGGACATCCAGATCAGCAGAAGAATAGTCTACATCCGGATAATCTTTTTCAATCTTTGTTTTAGCCTTTCCTTCATAACCTACAACTACTATTTCACTGAGCATTATTATCTCTTCTCTTTCCTGTTCGGTAATTTTCCCTTTCTTTGCTATGGCTGCTTTTAATTGCTGTACCTGTGAAGAAATAGAAGCATCGCCCTCCGGAACTACGGTTTCTTCATTTTCGCAGGAACTGTATACCAGCATACCGAGCACCAGGGGAACCAGGACGAGGTATTTAAACTGCCAAATTTTTCTGGATTTTGATTTTTGTAACATAACTATTCGTTTTTTGATTAATGATGATTTAAAAAATGGATTGATGAATGATATTTTTTCTGTCTTAAAAACCTCCTGTAAAAGCAACCGGTAGCTTTCCTTCTTATCCGGGCCGGCAGTTTGGGCATCAGCGATAAATTCATGCAGTTCGGCCATACGTGCCTGAAAAATATACACCAGCGGGTTAAACCAGAACAGGACGCGAAGCAACTCAAAGAACAAAAGGTCTATGGTGTGTTTTCCCCGGATATGGACCAGCTCATGGGCTATGATATGTTTATGGTCTTTACGATATACTTTATCTCCCAGGTAAATACTGCTGAAAAAGGAAAACGCCGTGTTACTGTCCGGAAGCACCACCTCTTCATGTGTCTGTTTTCTTATGATTTTTCCTTTAAACCGCAACCGGAAAACCCTGATAATTTTCATGATGAACAGCACCAGGCTCAACACTATCCCGGCAAGCAGTATCCACTGCCAGAAAGGGACCGTGGCTGTCACTTCAATCTCCCGGGTCTGATTTGCCCCCGGACCTACAATGACCTCCGGGAGCATCACAACATACTCCTGCGGCATGACTTTTCCAAGCCTTTCTATCTTAATCAGCGGAATAATACAGGACAGCAACGGCGTGGCCCATAAGTATAGCCGGTTCCAGTTAAAAAACGTCTCTTTTTTCAGGAACAGATCGTATACGATCAGAAAAAACAACTGAAATGCGATGGTCTGCAATAAATAGTGTATCATTTTTCCGGTTCTTTATCGTTAACTTCTTTTAATATCTCTTCGAGTTCTTCCATGCTTATGTCATTCTTTTTCATGAAAAAGGAAACCATACTTTTAAAAGATCCCTGGAAGTAATTGTTGACCAGTTTATTAATAGTCTGATTACTGTATTCCGATTTTTTCAGTAACGGAAAGTACAAATACCCCTTCCCTTCTTTTTCATGCCCTACGAACCCTTTGCTTTCCAATATCCTCACAATGGTAGATACCGTGTTGTAAGCCGGTTTAGTACCTTCATATTTTTCTATAACGGCAGCAACATTCGCTCTTTCCAGCTCCCATAATATCTGCATGACCTCTTCTTCGGCCTTGGTTAACTGCTTCATGTTTGACATATTATTGAACTAATTTTTTAGTTTATAAACACAAATATAACTAAACTTTTAGTTTAAACTAATTTTTTAGTTAAAAATTTTCCGGTAGGATTCAAAAATCCGTTCAATGATGTTTTTTTATTACATTAGCTTTTAATTACATGACAAAAATTGACTTTCGATGACTCCTCGATCTTTGACCCCGGCCATTTCGACTGAGCTCAACACAGCGCCTAAAGGGTGATCCCGATAATTATCGGGAGGGGTCAAGCTGATTTTCCGGTTAAATGGTATCAAAAACAATTTTTGTCATATACTAAATATTAGCTTATAAAAGAAATCCTATGGATATTACTTTGACGGTTCTCGGTCTCCTGTGTATGATAATCGGTATTGCCGGAAGTGTATTACCCGTTCTCCCCGGACCGCCCATAAGCTGGGTGGGGCTTTTATTGCTTCATCTCACCAAAACCGTAACACTGAGCTGGTGGTTTCTTGGCATTACACTGGTGATAGCCGTAGGGATCACTGTCCTGGATTACTTTATTCCTGCCATGGGAACCAAAAAATTCGGGGGGAGTAAGGCCGGAATGTGGGGAACCACCATAGGACTGGTTGTAGGTATTATTGCCCCTATTCCTCTTGGTATCCTTATCGGACCTTTTCTCGGTGCGTTTATCGGGGAACTGTTCAACAAAGCAGACAGTAAGACGGCTTTACGGGCTGCCTTTGGTTCTTTCCTGGGATTTCTTACCGGTACTTTTATGAAATTTGTAGTCACGGTAGTCCTCTTCGTATTGTTTATTGTAAAAATGTGGGAGTTCCGTGCAGGATTGTTTTCTTTCTAAATCCATTCGCAAAAAAAGCCCCGAAAGCATCTTAAAACACTTACGGGGCTATTCAAAAAACACAGAAAAATTAAATTAATCGTAGTCGGAATACCGGACTGCAAAAACGCAACGGTTATCACTGCCGTATTTTGATGTTTCGTATTCCGTGAGGTTCCACAGATAACCCGTACTTTGTTCATAATACAGGTCTTCCGCTCCGTGGGGCCATCGGTAACGTGCTCCCGAAGTGTCTCCATCCCGGTAACGCACCAGCCTCGCTGTAGACCCTTCGTATTTACTCTTACCGGTAACTGCCATTAAGGTGGTTGTCCCTTTTCTGTATACACCTTGCATATTAAATACCGGGCCGTTATTCCCGGTTGCGTTATCCTTCGGTGCTATAACCTCAGGCAAGGGGCTTTGGGTTATTTCGCCCTGGGAATTTACCGGAAAACCATAAACTTCCGGTGTTCTTCCGTCCGAAGAAGTTATATACTGTCCGGTCCAGAACCTGGTTTCCGAAGATGTTCCTTCACCCAAAGCTATACAGGAATAAGGAGAAGCCCCGTCAATATCATAAAACCCGGTCTGTGGCAAAACATACCGGTAATTGAATGCCCTCAACGTGCCATCGGGTTCTTTCCCCAGTTTACTTTTTGAAGTATCACCGGAAACTTCAATGATCTTATTGAGATCAAAAACCCGGGTCCCGAGACTTGTTGAGGCCACATAAATCTTCTGATTATAATATGCCACTCCACCGGCGTGTATACGCACCGGTCCGAATTCTTCGTATTGGGTATATTTATCGGAATCCTGGTAAAAACGGTTTTCCTTGTCCTGCACCAATAAAATATGCCTATATGTAATATTGTTCATGTCGGTAATATCTACGAGGGATACCCTTGCTCCTTTATGCTGATTTTCCACTCCCGCTATCTGGGAAGGACCTACACCATACCAGGTAACAAGCAGAAACCGGCGTCCGTTCCATGTAAAACCGGTAATACCCTGTGGCCTCCAGTCTCTGGTCTGTTCATCCCCGCTGTTCCATTTAAAACCGGCAACCTGACGATCTGCCGGGATATTGAAACCGTAAACGGAATTATACCCGCTTTTGGACGCTGCCCTGTTAAGGTCCAGTTGGCCCGGGTTTTTATATCCGTACGAGGATAACCCGGACACAAAACTGCCCTCATCGGTATAGGAAAATGTAACATCATCCGCCGGGGCGGCTACCGAAAAAACTTCGCTTACAGGGGCCTCCCCGGTTTCCGGAACATCCGGATCGGAGCAGGCAAACATCCATAGGGCAAAAAAGGTGGTTTTTAATATATAAGTAGGTTTCATTGTTCTTTTTTTAACTGGATTTTACGGTTTCTTTAAATACATTTCCGAACCGGTCTGTCGCTTCCACTACGATATTTGAAGCTGAAGCATTCGGTTCAAAGAAAAACATGTGATCAGTCAACTGCGGTTCTACCCATTTCCTCCTTTCGGGCAGATCGGGACCTTCGTGCAGTTTAATGCTGAGCGGGTCTCTTGCTGTCGTTCTTTCCAGTTGTCCTTTGCGTATTCCGTCTTCATACCACACGACGTTCCAGTCCGCATCCCAGTTCCACACATTGGCCGCCCATTTTTCCGGATGGTCCGGGTGTTCCCCTTTCTTATATACCCGGAACTGGTGGTCTTTATCCAATCCGGTGGACTTATATCGCCAGGACAGGTCGGAACCTTTCGCCTGGTAAACCCCATATCCGCCCGGTGTGCCGTCATGGCATACGGGACCACTCCACCAGGCTCCGCATACGGTTCCATGGCAGTGTTCATACAGGTTATCCGCGAGTTTCATATTGTCGTTAAAGTGGGTGTGCCCGGACATAATATGTGCCGTAAAGGGCTCCAGGAGTTTGTACAGGTGTTTTCTGTTATTCACTATTCCGCCTATATGGTCTTTATCCGGATAGCGCTTCACCGAACCTGTGTAGGTAGGTATGTGCAGGGATACAACCACCGTAGTGCCGGGCTCTACAAAGCTGAGGTCCTTTTCCAGCCAGGCCAGTTGTTCTTCGGTGATATAACCGATATACTTTTTATTCCTGCCTATAAAAAATACGTCGTCCAGCACCACATAATGAATTTCTCCACGATTGAACGAATAGTAGGTAGGGCCGAAATGGCTGTTAAAAGTACCTGTCGTGCTTTCATCACTTCGCCCTCCCAGGTCCATATCGTGATTGCCGATCACCTGGAAGAAAGGGATATCCGTCTGTTTTACCATAGCGTTGTAATCCTTCAATAACGACAGGTTGTCAAAAACAAGGTCGCCACAGCCTATTCCGAACAGGTTGGGATCGTTAATCTCTTTTACGGTTTTTACCAGGTCGGGTGTGGATACGCTGAGTAATTGCTCCGCTTCGTACTCATTTTGTATCTGGGTGTCAGCCAGAACAAGAAAGTGATGATTTTCATCCGAAGCTCCCGATTCCCGGAGCTGAAAATGGAACTCCTGGTTTTCCTTGTTCTTCACAAGTGGCTTAAAGTAATTGGCCGAACCGTTTTCCAGCCGATCTATGGCATAACCGGAGGGCAGGCTGATATAGACATAATTTCTGCCGTTATTGCTTATAAATTCAAAGTGCCCTCCGGAATCGGTCTGCACTACATTCAGGCCGTCGGTTACTGTTACCCGGGCCAGACCTTTATTCCCGGAAGTTACCCTTCCTTTTACCTTTACCGGCCTGTAAAGACCGAGATCCGGCAAATTGCCATATGCCGCGGCGGGGAAAAAACCGAGAGCGGAAATCCCCCCGGTGGCAAGCCCCACTTTTTTAATAAAATCTCTTCTGTTTTGCATGGTTGTAATGAACTTTGATTGTGGTTTATAGGTTTATATAGTTACAAATTTGAGCATTGGGCCGAAACGGAGGCGGCTGAGTGTCCCGAACTCTGTTCGGGATGTATCGAAGCCCCCGGTTTCATCTCCACACCTTAATCCACATCCCACCATACTTTGACATTGATCTTATCCCCTCCCATTTGTTCCACTACCTTTTTGTAGTTTTCGTTATTCCGGTCTATTTCATTCAGCGGATAATACAAACGTGATGGCATTTCTCCGCCGTTCCTCATCTGGGAATTCACCCCCAGCACAGGAAGTCCGGTCCTTCGGTGTTCAAACCATGCCTGGTAGTCCGTAAAAAACAGGGCATAGTATTTTTGCAGTATAATACGCTCCAGGGTACCGTCATATTTGGTATATTCATTACTAAAATAGGCATCGGCGTCGGTAACCTCTCCCGCTTCATTTCGTTCTACAGGCATCTCCAGTCCCCACATTTCTATGGCAGCGGTCACTCCCTTTTCGTAATGTTCTTCGGCATCGGATATATATCCGCGTTGGGCCAGCTCGGCCTTAATAAATTCCACTTCGGCATAGCTCAGGAAGGGAATGATCAACGGTTCGGTCGCCAAACTGTTAAGTACTCCGGAAGGTGTGGCTATACTATCTGGCAAAGGCGATTCGAAATCCACCGGTTGCCCTATAAACCCAACGTTGTCGGTATCCTGGTTTTTGGCCTGCGAGGCATAAAGAGGTAAGCGGGGATCTTTAAAATTTTTGAGATTATCAATAAAGAAATCGCCGTAATACCTGAATGTCCCGAAATCCTGCGGACGGTCCCACGGTGACAGCAACGGGGGAATCCCTTCAATGTGCAGTACGGCTCCGTCTTCATTGCTCTCAAAGACAGGATACTGTGCCGGGTTGTTGATCATTGCTGTCATTTTTGTGAAAGCATTCGTTTCAGCGCGACCGGAAACCCGAAGCAAAAGCCTCAAATGTAATGAGTTGGTAAATTTACGCCACTTATCCAGATTATTATTAAACAGGATATCGCTTACGTAGATCATGCCTTCATCCGGTGTATAAAGCGTATTGGCCCTTTCCAAATCGTCCAGTAGGGTTTCGTATATTTTTTCCTGAGGAGTAAACTCCGCATACCATATACCTTCTTCTGCCTGCAGGGCCTCTTCAAATGGCACATCGCCGAAGCAATCGGTAAGCATGGCAAAAGCATACGCTTTCAGGGTAAGAGCAATCGCCTCATAATTATGCATTCCATCTCGAATGGCAGCAGCTTCCATCTCCTTGAGGTTATTCAACCAACGATAATAGTCCCGCCAGGTGGTTCCTCCTATATTAACGTCAAAATCATACAGAAAGGGAGAGTTGATATAGTCGTCCGTGACCCAGAACATTTGTGTCACCGGAGCGCCCACACTACGCATCTGTATACCGTTCCGGCTGGCCAGTTCATACAGCACCGGGTTCAGGACACTTCCGGCCGTAATACTTTCCAGGTTATTGGGGTGGGTGTTGGTCTCTTCAAAATCCCCTGTACAGGAACTCACCCACAGGGAGAGCAGACTCAGCAATGCAAAAGGTTTAAAGATTTTCATACAATATTTTTTTTCAAATTAAAATCCTAATTGAATATTCATTCCGAACTCCGTAGGTACGGGCATTTGTCCTACTTCCACCCCTGGGTGCATGTTGGTCCCGCCGGCCAGCCCGGCAACTTCCGGATCATATATCGGGAAATCGGAGATCACCGCCAGGTTCCTGCCATACAGGGAAAGGCTGAATTTATTTAAAAACGTACCTTCCAGTAGCTTTGCCGGGAAGTTATATTCCAGGGTCACTTCCCTCAATTTTATAAAGGAAGCATCAAAAGAATTGGCTTCGGTGTTCGCAAGCAGGTAATGGGTGTCGTAATACTCTGCTATAGGTATTGCCTTGGTATTAGGCGAATACGTGCCGTCTCCATTATCTACTACTCCTTTTCCTACGAGCTCTCCTTCTTCTCTTCCTCTGAGCGTGTGTTTCAGTTTCCCTTGCTGGGTAAGCTTGTGATGGGTGTGCGAATAGATAGTCCCTCCGTATTTACCGTCAATAACAGCACTGAGACGGAAATTCTTAAATCGGACGCTGTTTATAAAACCGGCAACCCATTTGGGCTGGGTATCCCCTATATATATTACCCCTTCGCTAAGTACCGGATAACCGCTGTCGTCATAAATAACGTCTCCGTCGGGAGAGCGTTCAAATCCTCTTCCGTAAAGTGCTCCTACCGGCCCTCCTTTCACGGCCATCAGCCGTGCGCCGGAAGAACTCAACAACTGCATCTCTCCTCCTTCTATTTTTTCGTGAAGGGACAACACTTTACTTTCGTTCTTGGACCAGGTCAGCGTAGTGTTCCACTCCCAATTCTGTGATTTCACGGGAATAGCGTTCAGCATCAGTTCCACGCCCCGGTTGCGGACCTCTCCCGCATTAATGGTCGCACTGTTATACCCCGAAGATTCGGGAAGGGGAATATCGAGGATCTGGTTTCGGCTATTGGTCTGGTAAACAGCTGCATCCAATGAAAGACGTTTATTGAAGAACCTGAGGTCCAGGCCGATTTCCGTACTGGTCGTACGCTCGGGTTTGAGATCGATATTGTACAGGGAGGTAGGTGCCACTGCCGACCCTCCGAAATCACTTCGTCCGTAGTATTTTTTGGTGCCATATCGGTTGCCATACTGACCTGCTCCTCCAACATCTGCTACAGAAGCTCTCAACTTGGCAAAGCTAACGGCTTCAGGCATCTGGAATATTTCACTGAGAATAATACCCGCACTGGCCGAGGGATAGAAAAATGACCAGTTGTGTTTGGGAAGCACACTGTTCCAGTCATTCCGCGCCGTAAGGTCCAGGTATATCTTGTCTTTCCACCCCAGTGTCATCATTCCGTAAAGACTGTTCGCCTTGTTATAACCGTCGAACTCACTGGTAAAAGTCTCGGTACCGTTGGCAAGGTTGTAAGTGCCGGGAATTTCCAATCCCACGGCCCATCCGTCCTGCCGGTTATACTGGTAGTCCATCGTGTTTCCCCCGGCATTGACACTAATGTCGAAGTCTTCGCCGAAGGTATCGGTATAGGTCAGTAGAAAATCGAGATTGGTTTCTTTTTTAAAGATCCCTGTTTTCCTGTAATATCCTTTTGCATAGCGGTTAATATCATAGGGGCGGCGCTGTTCCATACGTTTGTGGTACATGTTCAGTCCCCCGCGGAGCATCAGGTTGAATTTCGGAGAAAGTTCTATGTCCATTCTCAGGTTACCGGTAACCGCATTCTGGTCCAGGCTATTGATCATCTCGTAGGCCATGGCATATGGATTATCGATATAGCTGCTGTAGGGACGTATCATATCTACCTGTTCCTGCCCCTGTTTCCAGATAGGTCTGTACCAGTCAAGGTCTACATTGGGATTCTGGAAGATCATAAAATATGCGATAGAATGGTTATTATATCCCTGGCCCGGCAGATTATCGCTTTCCTTATCCCTGTAATTTACTACGGAGCTGAGTTTTATACGATCGGATACCTGGTAATTGGCATTGACAGAGAATGACAATTGTTCAAATCCGGTATTGGGCATGATCCATTCGTTTTTGGTATGGGTAATAGAACTTCGTATAGAACCGTTTTCTCCACCTCCCTGGATGGAAATATTTTGCGTATTGGTAACTCCGGTGCGCCAAAATGCTTTCCTGTTGTCCTTATACGGCCTCCAGAGCTGTCGTTCGGGCGATTGTCCTTCTACTTCAGGGTCGTATTGATAATAATACTGTCCGTCGAAACGAGGGCCAAAGGCACTACTGCTTCCCGCGGTACTGTTACCGTCTTCCGATGCCCCGTAAGTATAATAAAGGCGATCGTTATAGGGCACGGGATTACCATTTTCGTCCGTATCGGGTTTTACATATCCGCCTTTACCACTTCCCTGTCCATATTCATATTGCCAGTCGGGCCAGCGGGTGATCACATCAAATTTAGTATTGGAACTGATGGTAACGCCCAGTCCCTTTTGTTTTTTACCGGATTTGGTAGTGATAATGATGGCACCGTTAGCCGCCTGGTACCCATAAAGTGCAGCAGCACCTGCCCCCTTCAGTACGGATATACTTTCAATGTCTTCGGGGTTAAGGTCGGAAACGGCATTTCCGAAATCCACCGGGGTATCATTAGAGGCGTCTCCTCCCATATATCCGTTGGACGCTCCGGAGCCGGGGAATTCGTTTTGCACCACCACTCCGTCTATAACAATAAGCGCCCCGTTGTTACTGGGATCCAGGGAATTGTCTCCCCGGAGTTTTATCTGTTGTGAACTTATTGGGCCGCCCAGACCGTTTATAGACAGTCCCGGCACTTTTCCTCTCAAGGCCTCCGACCAGTTATTCGGCCTGGCATCGGTCAATTGATCGGAAGTGACAGTTTGTTGCGCATATCCCAGTTGTTTCTCTTCCCGTTTAATTCCCAATGCGGTAACAACCACTTCATCGAGTGAACTGACATCTTCTTCCAGCGTTATATCCAGAAATGTGCGCCCCCCGATAGGCACTTCCTTTGTTTTATACCCGATAAAAGACACAAAAACACTTTTGCCCCCGTCCGGAACGTCGATGTGAAAATTACCGTCAAAATCGGAAATCGTTCCTTTCCTGGTTCCCTTTACTACTACGGTGGCTCCGGGAAGTGGCGTTCCTTCCGAATCTTTTATGACCCCGCCTATACCTTTTTGCTGAGCGGATATTAAAGTAACCGTGATGGTATTGTTTATTTGCCGGAATATGAGATTCTCTCTCGATTTCAGGTCTTCCAGTATTTCCGATACATTCTTATCCGGGTAGAAAAAGGTGTGTTTCCGGGTAGTGTTCAACACTTTTTCGTCATAGACAAAGGTAAATTCGGTTTGGTTCTCAATCTCGAAAAACAATTGTTTTATCGTGGCATTTTCCAGTTTTATAGTCACATTTACTGCTTCCGGACGCTGAGTCTCCGAAGGAAATGCATACAATTGAACGCAGGACAAAACTGATGCAAAGGAGCAAATACAGATATTTATCGCATTCAACAATAATTTTTGTAGTTTCGTATTCATTTTTTGGCTAAAAGGGTTTTCATGATGTATTCTGTCTGTAAACAGAATTCCTGTAAAGAGTGATTACTTGATTAGTCCAACCTCCGTTTTTCGGCTGTAACCGATGTCGGAGACACCCATTTCTGCTGTAACAGGAATGGGTTTTGTTTTTTAGGGGAACTGTTACATGGGCGCTGGTTTTTGCGGGTTAGACATGTTTCTTATTTGTATTTTTCCCGGGGCTGTGAAGTCGTAGTCTACCTGTTTGAGAAACTTAATACTCTCCAGTACCTCCCGGATATCATTGGTTTTATATTTACCCGTAATCGTTTTATTTTCAAGATCTTTATCTATAAAAACGATTTCGACGTCATACCATCTTTCCAGCATATCGGCAACCTCTTTAAGAGTATTGCTTTCCATAACCATAACATTGTCTGTCCAGGCCCTGTATTTTTCGGCATCTGTTCCGGACACTTCCAGCTTTCCTGTCTCCTGCCGGAACATCGCCTGCTGATTTTTCTCCAGAAAAGCCTTTTCACCTTCCGGCCGGGTATCAGTCACCTGTACTTTTCCTGTGTTGACACTGACACGAACGTGTTCTCCGGAATATGCATTTATGTTAAAAGATGTGCCCAAAACCCGGGTTTCCACATCGCCGGATTTTACGATAAAGGGTCTTTCCGGGTCTTTTGTTACCTCAAAAAAAGCCTCTCCCTTCAGGATCACTTCCCTTACTCCGGAAAAATGCTGTGGATATTGTATGGAACTCTCCGCGTTCAGGTAGACCATTGTACCGTCTTCCAGCGTAATTTCTTTTTTTTCTCCCCGCATGGCTATCTCTTCTCTATACCTTTCTCCCACATTTAAATTGTAGTATAAAGCCACTCCTATAAAAAGCACCAGAGATGCTGCGATACCGGCAATCCGGTACCACTGCCGCGTGTTTCCCGCAATTCCCCTGTTTTCACTACTCCTGTCTATCCGGTTTCGTATCCCGGCCAGCATTCGCAGGCGCCTTTCTTCATCCTCGCTCCACTCCCACTCCTGTTTTTTCTTCTGAAACTTATCGAAAAAAGTCTCCACCACTTGCCTTTCCTCCGGGGTGCAACGGCCATCGGTATATTTTTCCGCCAGTTTTATGAATTCCTGCTTTTTCAAGATGTATGCTTTTACTGTAAGTCACACAAAAAGCAACTGACACGTAAGTAAAAAGAAAAAAAATGAGTATTTAATATTCTGGTAATAAGGAAGAAGATGCGTTAACCCTATCTTAACACTGAATTTTCCGTAACAAAACACAAAGCCGATCTAAAGCTTTTTTACAGGGTATACCTCCCGGGACAAATCTGAAAATACAAACAGTTTGCAGCCGGTTGTTTTTTAGTTTTGGAATTAGACTGAAAGTCTGTTTTGCCAAGGCTTGTCCCGTTGAAAGGGACGCCCATTCCAAAGTAACTATTACCACATATCTGGTTTAGTATATCTGTGTATTCGTGGCTAAAATGTCCAGAAACTAAAGGAGAGAAAATTAAAAATCAGAACAGGAATAAAACAGCAATAGCATATAAGTAAGCTACATGAAGGTTCATTTTCAGGTATTTCAGAGCATTGCTGATATGGGTCTCCACGGTACGGACTGAGATATCCAGTTTTTCTGCGATTTCCGTATTGGTAAGACTGTCTACCCTGCTCAGGCAAAAGACCTGTTTACAACGATGTGGTAGTTGGTCTACCAGAACAAATACTTCTCTTTCAAGCTCCTGGTATTCCATTTGCCGGGTTGCCGGTGGTATTTCGGGGAGAGCAGAAAGGGCATCAGTATGTTGCACGGTAAATTTCAAATCCCGAATAGAATTGGCAAGTTTATATTTTACTGCCCGGAACAGGTAGCCTTCTAAATTATTTACATCTAAATCCATAGATCTTTCCCACAAGCGTATAAAGATCTCCTGAACCATATCCTCACACACCACCTCATCTTCGTATATCTTATAGGCATAAGAAAACAAACGCTTCCAATACCTGTTGAATATCTCCTCAAATGCGGACTTGTTTCCTTTTTTGAGTTCTGCCAATAATTCCTGATCAGATGATTCGGGGATTTTTCTATTCATTTTTATTAATATACCGGATGAACAAATGAATTGAAATAATCAAAACACGCAAAAAAACGAGGTTTAAGCTTCTGTTAATTTGGTATTAACTTTTTTTTAAGCAGCATTAAAACAACAAAACACCAATAAACAGATCAATACAATGCTAATTTATTAATAATATTGTTATTTTTTAATCAAAAATAAAAACACTGAAGAATATTTTCTTGTGGAGGGATATTAATTTTACGGTTTTCTCGCCGATAAGTATCAAGAGAATAACCGGTAATCCTTTTCAGGACCTGGAGAGATTGTGATTTTATTCTTCCGGCGAACCAAACCGGAAAAATGTCTGAATACCATTATACCTCCTGACTGCTGGTCAGGAGGTATGGAAACTGTTTAATTAAGCATATTCACGCCCGGCTGCCTGTCCGTCCGGCAGAAAAGCATGAAAGTCTAAAACTTATTTTTTTCTGAAATATACATCCATGGGGACCCCGTGAAAACCAAAATTTTCCCTGAGCTTATTTTCTACAAAACGGCGGTACGGGTCTTTGATATATTGCGGCATATTAGCAAAAAAGACAAACTGCGGCATCGCTGTCGGAAGCTGGGTACAGAATTTAACCTTTATATACTTTCCTTTATTTGAAGGTGGCGGGGTATGCTCTATTACCGGAAGCATAACCTCGTTGAGTTTACTCGTAGGTATCCTCTTGCTTCGGTTTTGGTATACTTCTACGGCAGTTTCTATAGCTTTGAAAATACGCTGTTTGGTAAGTGCCGAAATAAAAATAATAGGTACGTCGGTAAACGGTTCGATCGTTTTTCGTATTTCCCTTTCAAATTCTTTGGTGGTGGATGTATCTTTCGCTACAAGGTCCCATTTATTCACCAGGATAACAATTCCCTTTCTATTACGCTCCGCCAGCCAGAAAATGTTCTGATCCTGGCCTTCGAAACCACGAGTGGCATCGATAAGCAGGAGGCAAACATCACTGTACTCTATGGCCCTGACCGAACGCATTACCGAGTAGAATTCCAGATCTTCCTTTACTTTGGCTTTTCGTCGTATCCCCGCAGTATCTACCAGGCTGAACTCAAAACCGAATCGGTTGTAACGGGTATCGCTACTATCCCGGGTTGTGCCTGCTATATCGGTAACTATATACCGCTCTTCTCCTATAAGGGCATTGATGAACGATGATTTTCCGGCATTAGGCCTTCCTACTACGGCAAATCTCGGTAACTCTTCTTCATCTTTTTCTTCTATTTCGGGCAATACCTTAACCAGGGCATCCAGCAATTCCCCCGTTCCACTTCCGTTAATACCGGAAATGGTAAAATATTCTCCCAGACCAAGCGCATAAAACTCTACGGCATCGGCTTCGCGCTGGGCATTGTCCACTTTATTGACAGCTACCAATACCGGTTTATCAGTTTGCCGAAGTAGCTGGGCCACATCTTCATCCATACCGGTAACTCCTGTCTCCACATCTACTACGAATACAATGGCATCCGCTTCATCTATGGCCAGTTCTACCTGCTTGTCGATCTCCTGTTCAAAGATATCATCACTCCCCATTACATAACCACCGGTATCTATCACGGAAAATTCTTTTCCGTTCCAGTCCGCCTTTCCATAATGCCTGTCCCTGGTTACACCGCTAATGGCATCTACAATAGCCTCCCTGCGCTGGATCAAACGATTAAAAAGCGTTGATTTCCCTACATTCGGCCTTCCTACTATCGCTACTATATTGCTCATGCAAAAAGTTTTAAAGGGGCAAAGGTAATACTTCCTTTTTTAAGAGACCTTCTAAGTTTTATCCTTTGGCTCTTTTATAGTGTTTTTTCTTAAAAAAAGAACTATATTTATTCTTCTAAATAAATCAGGTTATGAAAAGCCTAGGTGACAAGATTGCCCTTGATCCACAGTTTTCCGTCGAACTCCCTAAGAATAAAAATTTTGTTGTATCCGCTTTTTTGCAGACTTCCAATCCGCTTTACAGGGTAACCCGGTCCAATGAACACACCCTTATTGTGATGTCCGAAAACGAAGAGGAATGGTGGGCTCCGCAACTGCTCCTGGAAGTAAACAGGATCGATGAATCCAGGAGTGTTCTTTTCGGATGGTTCGCCCCACGGTCTCCGTTGTGGAACATGCTGCTATACCTGCAACTTTCAACGGGTATGGCATCCATCACATTAATTATCTGGACTTTACTGAACTGGTATACCGGGGCAGATTATATCCTTATTACGGCACTGTCCCTCCTGATGATCATCTCCTGGGGAATATTGTATGTTGTCAGGAAGTCAAAAAAATCTAAGGGAAAAACACTTATTTACGGCTTTTACGAGTTTCTGAACAATCGTAGTCTGCTGAACTGACCGGAAAATGTAATTTTCTTATCTTACTTCCGGTTGTATCCGAACCGGCGTAACTGCCTGTCATTACTCCTCCAGTCTTTGTTTACTTTGACAAAAAGTTCGAGGTGCACCTGCTTGCCAAAAAAGGCTTCAAGATCTTTACGGGCTTCAATACCCACTTTTTTCAGGGCGCCGCCTTTATGTCCTATGATAATTCCCTTCTGGGAATCGCGTTCCACCATAATTACGGAACGTATCCGTATGATCTCCTCCTCTTCCAGGAATTCCTCGGTCTCCACTTCTACGGAATAGGGGATCTCTTTTTTGTAGAAAAGCAATATTTTTTCACGGACGGCCTCATTGACAAAAAAGCGTTCCGGTTTATCTGTGATCATGTCCTTGGGATAAAATGCAGGGGATTCCGGCAGCAATTCCAGTATCCGCTGGAACACTTCCCTCACATTAAAATTCTGTAAGGCCGAAATAGGATATATCTCAACACCGGGAAGCTCTTCTTTCCAGTACGTTACCTGTGCTTCCAGTTCCTCCTGCGAAGAAGTATCAATTTTGTTCAGCAATAGCAGTATGGGGATTTTTGTTTTACTGAGTTTTGCAAAAAAGGCCTCATCTTTAAGCTTCTTCTCACCTATTTCTACCATATAGACAAGTACGTCCGCATCTTCAAAAGCAGATTTTACAAAATCCATCATGGATTCCTGCAACTTATACGCAGGCTTTATGACCCCCGGGGTATCTGAAAAGACCACCTGGAAATCCTCTCCGTTCACAATACCGAATATCCGGTGCCGTGTCGTTTGTGCCTTGGAGGTGATAATAGATATTTTTTCACCTACGAAGGCATTCATCAGGGTAGACTTCCCCACATTGGGATTCCCTATAATATTTACAAAACCTGCTTTGTGCATGGATACTGAATTGTGGTTCTCCGGCAAAATTATCAATTACGGAACAAACTTGTACTATTTACCGGGCACTATTCTCATTTATTCAGCACAAAACCACTGTAATATCGTGTTATAGGTATTTATTTTCCTCCGTTGGCCATGAGATCAGCCAGACATTGTGCATCCAGTTCCGGAATTTCTCCTCCGTTGATGAGATCAGAAATATTTCCGCCGGATTCCGCCTGGTGGAACATCAGGCATTCTTCCGCATCACAGTGATGGCCGTTCGCTTCATCAAGGTGATCTTCCTGCATTTCCGTGCCGAGGTCAACCAGTCCGAGCAAATGTCCGAATTCGTGTTGTAATACGGTACTTTCCATCGTCACCCTGCTAGGAGCCCCGGTTCTACCCGATATTTCACGTATGGTAGATTCGTAGATCACAAAAGAGGTGTTCAGGTATGCAGCTCCAAGGACTACTTTATTCCCTTCGTCCTTGTCCGATCCTTTATCCGCGAAAAAGGCAAAAACCGTAATCTCTCCTTCTTCCTTATCGGAATACCGCATCCGCTCTTCTTTTTCCAGTTCAAATACCGCATCCACGCTGTATTCCGAAAGTGCCGGTGAATCGATCCATCTTTCTTCAATGACAATCCCGTCCGGTTTGTGCATCCGGGCCTCGATAAAAGTCTTGAGGTTTTCTACAGACTGGGAAGAAGGTTCGTACCCTTCTATATAAATAAGTTCCAGAACAATCCTGGAATAGTTCTGTGCCGAAAGCAAATCGTGTGCAGCATCTCCCGTGCCTTTCCGGTTTAAAGTTTTATCTGTTTCCGTAGGAACCATTCCTTCGTTATCATCATCATCGCTCGAACAGCTTACAATTCCCGTAGAGGTGGCAACCACAAACAACAGAAGCCACAATATCTTTTTTGCTGACATATAAAAAATTATTAAGCCCGTAAAGATGCAAAAGAATTGTTAAAAACACAATATAAAAAGTTCGTAATGACCATAATATGTTTTTCATATCAACCACCGTCCCGGAAGAATCCTTTAGCCTTTTACAATTGTTATTCATCGATTTTAATTGTTAAATATCGTCAGGACAAGCCCCGATTACCGAAAAGGGAACGATCAGCTAAAACAAGGGGCCCTATAATAAGCTTAGCCTCTTAGTATCCATATCCGTGACAGGATTAAACAGCATTCAACCCGTTGCTCCCGTTTTAATGCCCGGAAAATGGCCATTAAAGCAATCCCTTTGACACCGAAGTTTAAAACACTTACCATTCAAAAGGATATCCGTACACCAATGTTATAGAGAAGTTAAAACACCTTAATTATTGTTAAAAGCATAGACATCCCACGCCAATATCCTTTTTTCATTATCACTTTCACTATCATTTCATAAATTTGCCTAATTATTACGATTTTTCGTGTGGCATATCTTCATTTTTACAGGTAAAAACCTCAATTTAAAAAATAAAAAGGCTAAATAATGCTGAAGATAAATCATACATTTTAAAATCACCTCTTACATACAACCTTTTTACAAGAATATAGTAACACATTCTTAACACTTCCTTCGACTTTTCAGAATTGTCATTAGTCGAAAAAATTTCCTTATGTTCATTTTTACCATAACATTTATCTCCCTTTTTTAACGAAAGGGCCAATCACTATTTTCCGGAGTGGCCCAAGTGGTCGCTCCATATTTTTAACTAACTCAAAATTAAAATGTGTAAAAGACAATTAACTTTTGTATTTACTGTTCTTCTCCTCTGCGGTCAGTTACTGCTTGCCCAGGACAGGACGGTCACGGGAGTGGTTACCGATGCCGAGGACGGCATGCCATTACCCGGGGTAAATGTGGTAATTAAAGGTACTACCACAGGAGCTTCAACTGATTTTGACGGGAATTTTGCGATTCAGGTTTCTGAAAACACTGTTCTGATTTTCTCCAATATGGGATATGCAACCCAGGAGGTACCCGTTGTCGGGAAAACCACCATTAATATTGCCCTGTCTCCGGATGCACAAGAACTGGAAGGGGTTGTTGTAACCGCCTTGGGGATAAAAAGAGACGCAAAAGCCCTCGGATATTCCCTTACCGAAGTTGACGGGGAAGAGTTTTCCAGGGTAAAACAAACCAATGCCATAAATTCACTTGCCGGAAAAGTAGCGGGAGTAAATGTAACCGCGCCTACTAGTGGAGCTGCTGGGTCGAGCAGGGTTGTTATAAGAGGTACCAGTTCACTGAGTGGAGAAAACCAGCCTTTATATGTAATAGACGGTATTCCGATAGACAATACCAATATAGGCTCTGCCAGTGAATGGGGAGGCTCAGACTTCGGAGACGGGATCTCCAGTATCAACCCCGACGACATTGAATCCGTAAGTGTTTTAAAAGGAGGTGCCGCCAGTGCTTTATATGGCTCCAGGGCTTCCAGGGGGGTCATCATTATAACCACTAAGAGCGGAAAAGGCCAGGATGGACTGGGAGTAGAATATTCCAGCTCCCTGACCTTTGATACGGTAAACACCGATATATATGATTTTCAAAAAGAATATGGTCAAGGGTCAAGAGGAGAGGTTCCATTATCTTCCACTGCCGCTCTGGATGCCGCCTTTTCTTCCTGGGGTGCCAGGCTGGACGGCTCAAATGTGGTACAGTTTGACGGAGTTAGCAGACCGTATTCTGACACGGGTAATAACATAAAAAGATTTTATAGAACTGCAAATACTTTTATAAATACTGTGGCCATTAGCAGTGGAGGAGAAAAAGGAAGTTTCAGATTCTCTGCTTCGGACATGACAAATAAGGATATTACACCAAATTCAGGAATGAACAGAAAGTCATTTTCCTTAAATGCAAGTTCTATTCTGGCTGACAAATTAACTGCGGACATCTCCGCCAAATACATCATAGAAGATGTAAATAACAGGCCCAGATTATCAGATGCTCCTGGCAACGCTAACTTCTCCGTGGCCTTGTTACCGGCAAACGTCGACGTTTTAAATTTCCGACCGGGTTATAATGATGATGATACCGAATATCGCATATCCTCAAGCATTTATCAGCAAAACCCTTATTGGTCCGCATATAAATTCAAAACACACGATAGAAAAAACAGAACCATCGGATCTGCTACTCTCAGGTATCAGGCCCTGGATTGGTTATACTTATCCGGGAGAGCCGGTTTAGACCATTACACCACCCGACTGACCACTGTAGAACCGTGGGGTACAGCCTATAGACCATTGGGAGCCATGCGTGAAGCCCAATATAATTCTACCCAGGTCGATGCGGACTTTATGATAGGAATAGAAAAGAATATTACAGATAAGATCGCTACCAATACCATATTAGGTGCAGGTAGTAATACTGTTAAATTCGAAAAGCTTGAAAGACGAGGCGAAAATTTTATAGTTCCTGGCTTGGAAACCATAGGTAATACGGCTAACCTTGTAGCGGCTAATGAGGGTTATGAATACACTGAAAAAAAAATAAATTCACTCTACGCTTCGATAGAATTATCTTATGATGAATTTTTATTCTTAACTCTAACAGGACGTAACGATTGGTTTTCCACACTATCAGCTGTTGGGAAGACAACACCGAATAACGACTTCTACTATTCCGCAAATACCAGTTTTGTCTTTACAGATGCGCTTCAAATGCCCGAATGGATTAGTTTCGGTAAGATCCGGGCAGGTTATTCTTCTGTAGCAGGTGGAGCTGATGATCCCTATAGACTAAGTCTGTTATATGAAATTTTCGGTAATCATCTGGGAAATCCAATAGGACAAATATCAGGCGACCAAATACCAAATGCATACTTAAAACCCTATACTAAAGAAGAATACGAAATAGGGACAGACTTAAAATTCTTCAATAACCGTATCGGGATCGACTTTTCCTGGTATTATAACAAAACTACAGATGATATTGTAGAAGTAAACAGATCTGTATCTACAGGATATCGTAAATCCTTAGAGAATCTGGGAATTCTTGAAAATAAAGGGATAGAACTTCTGCTCACGGCCACTCCGGTCCGAAATGAGAACTTACGATGGAATGTAAGTTATAATCTGGGATATAATGAAAGTAAAGTCGTAGCTACCGATGAAAACAATAATGATGTTACTTTAGGGGTTGGCTACGGGTTTGCCGATGTGAGAAACGTAGTTGGAAAACCGTACGGACAGATCTATGGCACTACTTATGCCAGGGATGAAAATAATCAGATTATTTACCAGGATGACGGCAGGCCTGTAGTTGGTGACAGAGGTATCCTTGGAGATGGTGTTCCTCCGTGGACCATGGGATTAAATAACAGTTTTAGCTATAAGAACTTTAATCTGGATTTTTTAATCGACGCCAAGTTTGGAGGAAAAATATGGTCCGGCACAAGTGCCTGGGCTACATACAACGGGTTGAGTAAAAATACTCTTGAAGGACGGGAAAACGGACTAACTGTTGCTGGTGTAAATCAACAAGGAAATTCTTTTACGACTACAATCGCCGATCCTGACCGAGCAGGAGAAGAGGGAGAGATAGCCTTGCAGGATTACTACCAAAGAGTATACGAAATTGCAGAAGAACATATACAAAGTGCGGATTTCATCAAATTTCGCCAAATAAGCCTGGGGTACAGCTTACCATCGGAAATGCTGGAAAACACTTTCTTAACCGCAATCAATTTCTCATTGATAGGCAGAAACCTGTTTTTCATCAAAAGAGATGCCGACAATATAGACCCGGAATCTGCATTTAACAATTCCAATGCCCAGGGACTAGAGCGTTTTGGTGTTCCGTCAACCAGAAGTTACGGTTTGAGTGTAAACATTAAATTCTAAAGAGAACGGCCATGAAAAAAATAATATATATACTTACATCTGTTTCAATCCTGTTATCTTCCTGCGATAAAGGATTTGAGGATCTTAATGAAGATCCCACAAAAGCGGGAAACCTAGCTGTCGAACCAAAATTTACAGCAGCTATGCTTTATACTTCGGGCGACGAATATGAAAGTTGGAGGGCAAACCTCATCTATCTCTCCACTATGATGCAGCATTGTGCTACAACTGCAGGATATTGGTCCGGAGATAAATATTTCTGGAACCGGGATTACGCCTCTTCTTTATACGATGCTATGTACCCTAATGCCGTTAAAAGTATAGAAGACATCATAGCCCAACTAAATGAAGAAGGCAATACGGGAGAAATGATGTCCATAGCCAGAATTTTAAGAGTGGTTATCTATCATAGATTAACCGATCTGTATGGGGACATCCCTTATACCGAAGCCGGAAAGGGAGTATTAGAAGAAATCGTAAGACCTAAATATGATCGGCAGGAAGACATCTATGCAGACATGTTAAAGGAACTTGAAGAAGCTGCACTGCAATTAGAGACAGGGACTTCCGAACTGGGAAATGCCGATATTATTTTCCAGGGAGATCTGGGCAAATGGAAAAAATACGCATATTCCATGATGCTGCGTCTGGGGCTGAGGTTAGTTAAAGTGGATCCGGCAGCTTCCCAACAGTGGGTGACCAAAGCCATAGAAGGTGGTGTTATGGAATCTAATGACGATATTGCTTTTGTTGCACACCAAGTTGAGGCCGGAGTAAATAAAAACGGTAACGGCCAAACCTTTACCAATGACAATAGTCCAAGACTGAGTACGACTTTTGTTGCACTTCTTCAAGATGATCCAAGGTTCACTATATACGGAGCATTACCGCAAAACACCGGTGAAAAAGATGAGGACGATGAAGACATACTCAGAACCAATGAAGAGCGTTTAAACCCGGAAACACAAAAAGGTTTACCCAATGGACTGGATGGGAATTCCATAGAAAACTATCCCGGTGGGGGCAATTTGAATACGTATACCGAGCCCAATCGCTTATATATTACAGGTGAGAACGACCCTATGTTTCTCCAGACCTATGCCGAAGTAGAATTCATGCTCGCCGAGGCCGCATTCAGATGGGGGCTTGCCGGAGGAGATGTGGAGGCACATTACGATGCCGGCGTTACCGCAGCGATGAAATACCTGGAGATGTATGATCCTGAAGCTGTTATTTCCAATACCGAAATTGCAGAATACCTGTCAGAAAACCCTTTTGACCCCAGCAAGGCGCTGGAACAGATCAACATACAATACTGGATCGTAACCTTCCTCAACGAATACGAGGCTTTTGCCAACTGGCGAAGGACAGGGTTTCCCGAATTAACTCCGGTAAACTATCCTGGTAATGTCACTAATGGTAGTATACCCCGGAGACTCACTTATCCTCAGGGAGAAGTACTTACTAACAGAGAAAATTATGAAGCTGTAATACAAGCTCAGGGCCCGGATGTTCTTACAACCAGGGTGTGGTGGGATGTGGATTAACTCATGAAAAAAAGCAATTACATAACCTAGCTACTAACTATGAAAAGAGGTTGTTACTTTAATTACAACCTCTTTTCTTATTAATTTTGGAAAAATCCCGTACAGACAATGAAAGCACTCCGGCACGCCATATGGATCATACTTCTCATCAGTCACTTACCTGTTATCGCCCAAAAAAAGAGTACTGCTCTTCCTGTTTATAAAGACAGTTCGATTCCCGTTGAACAAAGAGTAACCGACCTGTTACAACGCATGACCATCGAGGAAAAAGTCGGGCAGCTCAGCACGCTTCTCGGATGGGACATGTATACTAAAAAAAGAAATAAAGTCACGGAAAGCGATGCCTTCCGCAAGGCTATAAAGGAACAGCATATAGGCATGTTGTGGGCAACGCTTCGCGCAGATCCGTGGACAAAAAAAACACTGGAAACGGGACTCCATCCCGAACTGGCCGCGAAAGCCACCAATGCCATACAAAAATATGCCGTAGAAGAAACCAGATTGGGTATTCCCCTCCTGCTCTCCGAAGAATGTCCCCACGGCCACATGGCTATCGGCACAACCGTATTTCCCACCTCCATCGGACAAAGCAGCACATGGAACCCGGAGCTGATAAAAAAAATGGCCGTCGTTATTGCCGAAGAAGCACGCCTTCAGGGTGGTCATGTCGGCTACGGACCAGTATTGGACCTTGCCCGTGAACCACGTTGGTCGCGAGTAGAAGAAACCTATGGCGAAGATCCTGTGCTCAACAGTAAAATGGGTGAGGCTATGGTTCGCGGATTTCAGGGGAATGACCTGAAAAGCGGTTATAACCTTATTTCCACACTTAAACATTTCGCCGCATACGGTGTCCCTGAAGGCGGACATAACGGCAATGCGGTTCATGTGGGAACCCGTGAATTACAACACAGTTACCTTCCTCCTTTTAAGGCCGCCGTAAGTGCCGGCGCCCTTTCTGTAATGACTGCATACAGCTCTATTGACGGTGTCCCGAGTACCGCCAATCAATGGCTGCTAAACGACCTCCTTCGCGGTGAATGGAATTTCGGGGGTTTTGTCGTTTCCGATCTGGGCAGTATAGAAGGTTTGCTCGGTAACCACCACATTGCAGGTACTTTCCCGGTGGCAGCAGCGCTGGCTATAAATGCCGGAGTAGATGCTGACCTGGGGGGTAAAGGATACGGAGCATATCTTCTGAAAGCCCTGAAATCCGGAAAAGTATCTGAAAATACGCTGAATGAATCTGTTCGTCGGATACTTCGGCTTAAATTTGAAATGGGGTTGTTTGAAAATCCTTATGTAGATCCTGAAAAAGCTGAAAAGGAAGTACGCAGCCGGGAACATATAGCGCTTGCCCGCAAAGTAGCCCGGGAGTCCGTAACCCTCCTCAAAAACCGGGAGAACCTGCTCCCCTTGTCCAAAGACATAAAGAGTATAGCTGTCATAGGCCCCAATGCCGATAACATATATAATCAACTCGGAGATTATACAGCGCCCCAGGCAGAACATAATATCGTAACCGTACTGGAGGGTATAAGAAATAAAGTCTCTCCTTCCGCTAAAGTCACTTACGTGAAGGGATGTGCCATTCGCGATACTACTCAAACTGATATTCCCGGGGCGGTAAAAGTTGCAGAACAGGCAGAAGTAGCCGTAGTAATCCTGGGTGGTTCGAGTGCCCGCGACTTTAAAACAAAATATATAGACACAGGCGCCGCCACTGTCAATTCGGATGCCAACGCAGATATCATAAGCGACATGGAAAGCGGGGAAGGCTATGACAGGGCTACCCTTGATCTCCTCGGCAAACAAAACGAATTACTCCGGGCCATTGTAAAGACCGGGACCCCTACTATCCTTGTCCTTATCAAAGGACGTCCCTTGCTCCTCAACTGGCCTTCGGAAAATGTCCCCGCCATCCTGGATGCGTGGTATCCGGGACAGGAAGGTGGTAATGCCATTGCCGATGTGCTTTTCGGCGATTATAACCCTGCCGGAAGGTTGCCGATTTCTGTTCCTAAATCCGTAGGACAATTACCGGTGTATTACAATGCTCTGTTCCCCGTAAAACACAATTACGTGGAAGAAGATGCCAAACCGCTTTACAGTTTCGGCCATGGCCTGAGTTACACCGATTTTCAATATGACAGACTTAATGTAACTGTTGATGAAACTGAAAATGACATCGCCGTAAATATAAAATTCCGAATAAAAAATACCGGTACAAGGGACGGTGATGAAGTGGCCCAGGTATACCTTCGCGACGATGTAAGTTCTGTTGTCACTCCAAAAAAACAGCTTAAGGCCTTTAAAAGAATTCACCTCAAACCGGGAGAAGAGAAAATCCTGGAATTCGAATTGAAAGCCAAAGACATGATGCTCTGGAATACCCGGAAAGAATGGGTAACGGAAGCCGGGACTTTCTCCCTCATGATAGGGGCTTCTTCCCAAGACATAAGACTTAACGATTCTTTCGAAATATCCCATAATATCAAGATACATAACCCATGAGAATTTCATATCTTTTCACAGAAAACAGTAAAAACAGATCTTACATGACTTTTTACAAAAAAGCGGTATTGGGCTTGTGCGCAGGTCTCGGCCTGGCCCTTTCTGCCCATGCGCAGGAAAATAACCTGCACCAGAGATCCGCTATCTATGAAGCGCCGAAAGATCCGGAAGTGATCGAAAAGCTGGATAAATGGCAGGACCAGAAATTCGGCATGATCATTCACTGGGGCATTTATGCCGTTCCGGGCATCATAGAATCCTGGTCCATCTGCTCGGAGGACTGGATAGAGCGGGACAGCACCATAAGCTATAACGATTATAAAAAATGGTACTGGGGACAAAGTGAAAAGTTCAATCCCGTAAACTTCAACCCGGAACAATGGGCTGATGCCGCCGATGCCGCAGGAATGCGATACCTGGTTTTCACCACAAAACATCACGACGGTTTTAATATGTTCGATACCAGGCAAAGCGATTTTAAGATATCCAACGGTCCCTTTGCAGGTAATCCCCGTGCGGATGTCGCCAAATATGTATTCGACGCTTTTCGTAAAAAAGGTTTTATGATCGGGGCTTATTTCTCCAAACCCGACTGGCATTCCGAATACTACTGGTGGCCCAAATACGCCACGGCAACCCGAAACAATAATTACGACATCCGCAAAAATCCCTGGCGATGGAATAAATTCAAGGATTTTACCTTTAACCAGATCAGCGAGTTGATGCACAATTACGGTAGCATCGATATACTCTGGCTGGACGGCGGCTGGGTACGCCCCCGGGAAACCGTCAATGACGAAGTTCTCTCCTGGGGGGCGCCAATCCCCGAATGGAGCCAGGACATAGATATACCGAAAATAGCTACCATGGCTAGAGAAGCTCAGCCGGGCATCCTGATGGTTGACCGTACCGTACACGGCCCGTATGAGAACTACCAGACCCCGGAGCAGAGAATTCCGGATGAAAAAATAGACAACCCCTGGGAAAGCTGTATGACCCTCGGAAATGCCTGGAGTCACGTTCCGGGTGATGAGTTTAAATCCGCAGCAAAGGTTGTTCACTCCCTCGCGGAGATTGTAGCCAAGGGAGGCAGCTTGCTGCTCGGCGTAGGGCCAAGGCCGGACGGTACCCTCTCGCAGGAAGTCATAGACCGTTTAAAAGAAATCGGGAAATGGATGTCCGAAAACGGAGAAGCGATCTACAATACCCGTACTGTAGATCATTACAGCGACGGAAACACCTACTTTACCCAAAACCTGAAGAAAAAGAAAACCTATGCCATTGTCTGCCTTCCGGAGGGAAAAACCGTACCGGAAACCGTAATATGGAAAGGCAACCTCCCGAAAAAGGGCAGCAGTATAAAACTTCTCCAAACCGGGAAAAATGTAAAATGGGAAAAAGAAGGAAACCGGGTCAGGGTATTTTTACCCGCCTCCCTGCAACAAAGTAAAGATGTTCCCGCCATCGCATTTTCCTATACAAGGGAAAAATAAATTTGAGTACAAAACCGGAAAACATGAAAAGACTAATCGTTATCACCACAACCCTCCTTACCCTCTGCTCCTGTAATTCACCCAAAAAACAGGTATCCGCTCCGGAAGCCTTAGGCCCTGTTCCTTCTGAGGCCCAGCTGGCATGGCAGGAAATGGAGCTGAACGCCTTTATCCACTTTACTACCAATACGTTCACCGGTAAGGAATGGGGTTACGGGGACGAAAATCCCTCCATATTCAACCCGACGGACATCGATGTAAACCAATGGATAGTTACACTTAAGGAAGCGGGATTCAAGGGTGTTATACTCACTACCAAACACCACGATGGTTTTTGCCTGTGGCCAAGTAAATACACCGAACATTCCGTTAAAAACAGCCCCTACAAGGACGGTAAAGGAGATATCGTAAAAGAAGTTTCCGAAGCCTGCAAACGTCATGGCCTTAAATTCGGCATATACATGTCTCCCTGGGACCGCAACCGCGCCGACTACGGAGAACCGTCCTATATCGCGTATTATCGCAACCAGCTCGAAGAACTTTTCACCAATTACGGCCCGGCTTTTGAAATGTGGTTTGACGGTGCAAACGGCGGTGACGGTTACTACGGAGGTGCCAATGAAACCCGGAATATCGACAGACAAACTTATTATGACTGGCCGGCCACGCTGGATATGGTGCACAAAATACAACCCGAACCGCAAGTATTGTTTTTCAGCGATGCCGGACCGGATATCCGTTGGGTAGGTAATGAAAAAGGGCTGGCCGGAGAAACCAACTGGAATACCATTTCCAATGATACGTTATATGCCGGAAAAGCCGGTATAGAAAAATTATTATCCACAGGTTCCGCAGACGGAAAACAATGGATCCCCGCCGAAGTCGATGTGTCAATCCGCCCGGGTTGGTTCTACCATGAAGAAGAAGACTCCAAAGTAAAAACAGCCGAACAGTTATTTGATCTCTACCTAACTTCCGTAGGTCGGGGTTCCAACTTATTGCTCAACATACCTCCGGACAAACGTGGCCTCATCCACGAGAACGATGTGGAAGCCCTTCGGGGATGGCGAAAACTTATGGATGATACCTTTCGTACCAACCTTGCTGCCGGAGCTCCGGCAACAGCGACCACATACCGCGGAAAGTCCGGGGAATATGCGGCAACTAACGTAACGGATGATAAAAAACACACCTATTGGGCTACGGACGATGATACGACCACTGCTTCGGTTGAAATTGATCTCGGAAAAGAACAACAGGTTTCTTATATCCTCCTCCAGGAATATATAGAACTAGGACAAAGAGTCGAATCTTTCACCATAGAGGTACAGCAGGGAGATGATTGGAAAGAAATAGCCGCTGCCACCACCATAGGCTATAAGCGTATCCTGAAAACAGGCGCGGTAAGAACAGGCAAAATACGTATAAACATTACAAGCGCCAAAGCATGCCCGTTGATCTCCAATATTGAAGTGTATTAGATCTCAGATTGCAGGTTACAAGTTGCAGGTTTGGTTGAACCTGCAACTTGTAACTTATAACCTGGAACATTTAGTCCTCGATCTCTATTGCCTTTTGTACCGGGTGGCCGGTAGTGCCGCTTGGGAACGCAATACCCAGGAGGGCCGCAATGGTAGGAGCCACATCGTTAATATGTGTTTCTTCAACAGTACTTTTCCCTTTCCTGATCCCATTTCCGAAAAATAAAAGAGGGGTATGGGTATCGTAGTTTAAAGCAGAGCCATGCGTAGACCCGGTCTTAGAATAAGAAATAACCGCAGGTGCCAGCACATAGAGCACATCTCCTGATCTTTTCTGATTGTACCCTCTTTGTAACAGTGCGGTAATCCTCTCCGTAAATTCCGCTTCGGTAAATACATGTGCCGCATATGCCTTCTCCACATCTTTGTACTGTATAACTTCTTCTACCAGGTCGTCCTGTATATTCCGGATACGCAGATTATTTTCACGGGCAATTTTGTGGTCTATAAAAATCTGGGAATTGGAGATATTTGTTATCAATCCGTCTACCCCATACTTTTCCTTTGCGAAGTCTTTTATATAAAGTGTAAAGTTCAATTGGTCAAAATAACCGGCCGGGATATTGAGGGATTGCAGATAGGAAGGCACCTGTACCGCGGCATGGTCTGCCGTAAGGAAAACGGTATACTCGCCTTTCCCTACTTTTTCATCCAGTGCGGAAAGAAGCCGGGCGAGGTCCTTGTCCAGTCTCAGGTAAGTATCCTGTACTTCTTTCGAATTTACCCCGAACCGATGCCCTACATAATCCGTAGCCGAGAAACTTACCGCGAGAAAATCGGTAATATCGTCCTGCCCAAGACTTTCCCCTTCAAGAGCGGCAAGAGCAAAATCCACGGTCAGACTATTCCCGTAAGGAACCGATTTCAGGATGTCATATCCTCCGTTATTCTTCATTAACCTACCTAATTCGTGGGGGAATGTCGGCGATTTTTCTCCCTTAAAGGGACCCTCATAAGAATTGTTGTCGGGGCCGCTTTCCACATAGCTATCTATATCGTAGAGCGTATTCCATGTGGTAGCATATTCCTTCGCTTTGCCGGATCGGTTAAATTTTTCTGCCCATTCGGGAAGCTCATCCATATAATAGGAACTGGTTATCCACTTCCCTTCGTCTTTGCCATGAAACCAATAAGCGGCATTAGCAGCATGCCCTGCCGGCAGAATTGATCCCCTGTCTTTCAGGGCCACTCCTATAACCTTACCGCGGAGTTCCGTAGCCAGTCTTAACTGGTCTGTTATGGTAGTGGTTTTCATCCGGTGCGGAGACATTTTCCCTGCATCCGACTCCGTACCAACGGACTGCCGTGTATCGTCCTCTGCACAGTATACCATTCTGTCCTCTTCCTTATCATACCAGTCATTTCCTATAATACCATGTGTTGCCGGAGTGGTCCCCGTATATACGGAGGCATGCCCCGGACCTGTATAAGTGGGCACATAATTATAATGGTTATTCCTGCAATTGAAGCCGTCATTTACCAGGCGTTTTATACCGCCGTCACCATATCTTTCCCAGAACCTGGTGATATAATCGTACCGCATCTGGTCTACTACGATACCTACTACAAGTTTGGGTTTTGCATAAGGAGTTTCTTCCGTTTGTGCTTTAGAACCGAAGGCTGCGAATACACATAATACCGCAGCTGCTAATTTTCTCATAACTTTTAAAATTTTAAGACCTGTAAAAGTAAACAGTTCTCATTAAAATCCGATTACCTATGCATTATTTAACGATATATCCTTCTACAATCACAAAAAAAATGATCCTCACGAAATAAACCGCCTAACATTATTTTTTTTTACTTTAGTTACTATATTTTTACCGTATGAAGTATTTCGAATCCATTGGCAAGTATTTTTTAATGATATTGGAAGTTTTCAGGAGGCCCACCAAGTGGACAATAATGAAAAGCCTTATTCTCAAAGAGATTGACGACCTGATATACGGTTCCCTGGGCATTGTGGTTTTTATCTCGTTTTTTGTAGGCGGGGTAGTAGCCATACAGACTGCTTTAAATACAGATTCCCCTCTACTTCCAAAGTACCTGGTGGGCTTTGCCACACGGCAATCGGTAATACTGGAATTTGCCCCTACCTTTATCTCTATTATCATGGCCGGGAAAATGGGCTCTTATATAACTTCCAGTATTGGGACTATGCGTGTTACCGAACAGATAGATGCCTTAGAGGTAATGGGAATTAATGCCCTGAATTACCTGGTCTTTCCAAAAATAATTGCCTTGCTCCTGTACCCTTTTGTAATATCCATATCTATGTACCTGGGGATTTTGGGAGGCTGGGCTGCAAGTGTCTTGGGAGGGTTTAATACCAGCACTCAGTTTATAGAGGGGCTTCAGATCGATTTTAAGCCCTATCACGTTTTTTACGCTTTTTCCAAAACCTTTATCTTTGCATTTATACTGGCCACAATACCCTCCTATCACGGGTTTTACATGCGAGGGGGGGCTCTGGAGGTCGGTAAAGCCAGTACCACTTCTTTTGTATGGACCAGCGTAGTGATCATTATCATTAATTATATTCTCACTCAAATGTTACTCGGCTGATGATTGTTGTAGAAAATTTACATAAATCCTTTGACGGTACACCCGTTCTGAAAGGCATCTCAACCTCTTTCGAAAAAGGCAAAACAAACCTTATCATCGGGCAGAGCGGTTCCGGGAAAACCGTATTTCTCAAATCGCTTCTCGGACTATTCACTCCCGAAGAAGGAAATATCATATATAATGGTGCCAATTATTCGGATATGGATGATGATGAAAAACGGGAACTCCGTCAGCGGATGGGCATGGTATTCCAGGGAAGCGCCCTTTTCGATTCCATGACCGTGGAAGAAAACGTGATGTTTCCCCTGAAGATGTTTACCAGTAACTCTCCAGGTGAAATGCGGGACAGGGTAGATTTTGTACTCAACAGGGTAGAACTTACGGACGCTCATCACAAATTCCCTTCGGAAATTTCAGGAGGAATGCAAAAAAGGGTGGCTATTGCCAGGGCGATCGTCAACAAGCCGCAATATCTCTTTTGCGACGAACCCAATTCCGGACTGGACCCGAAAACGGCAATCGTGATTGACAATCTCGTCCAGGAAATCACCCGGGAGTATGACATTACCACGATAATCAATACGCATGATATGAACTCCGTAATGGAAATCGGGGAAAAGATCGTTTTCCTGAAAGACGGCTATAAAGCCTGGGAGGGCAGTAACAAGGAGATCTTTAAGACTGATAACGAAACAGTGACCGATTTTGTATACTCTTCGGAACTCTTTAAAAAGGTCCGGCAGATGTATATTGAGGAGAGAAACTGATAAAAACTGTATATTATAAGATCGGGGGGCGAATTTCTATAAGGTCCCCCGATCTTATTTTTAATTCAATTGCTTTATTTCCACTTTATCATTAGAAGTTTTCAGCTGTAACCAACTTTTCAGTTTCTCATATTCCTTTTCACGCTGGGGCCCGGAAGCGGATTCCTTCCATTTTACAGTAAAAGCGGGTACCGTATCCGTTCTGGCAAAATCCGTCCTGATTTCATTGGAAAAGCCAAATTCCCCTATGCCGTCATACAAGACTTTAGCTTCCTGGCTCAGTTTTGCGAAATCTACATTATAGGTAAGCCTTCGTAGCCTTGATACTTCATCTTCCAGGAAACGGATTTTCTCCGTACTGTTTACCAGCTCCTTTTTGCTCGATTCATACAGTTCGTGAACGTAATTATACTTCTGCTCCGAATCACTTTGCCCCCCCTGTACAATGCGAAGGTCCGCATTTTTCAGTGTAGGGTAATCCGCCTGTTTTTGATTTTCCCAGGTATTGATAACATTTTCCGGGATAACTTCATCTCCCATAAAAACAAGCTCTATGGTAGAATTTCCATCCCTTTTATAATTTATCTCAGAAAGGTTTTCCAGGAACATACCTCCTTTTGAGAACTGATACGGGGTTACTACGGTATGAATAAATTTCCTGGCGTCGTTGCGAAATCTCGATTCTTTCCACACATTAAAAAAGGTGTATCCGGCAGGGATCATAACTATAACGGCTATCAACGAAGCCACCCTGGAAATAAGCCTTCTTCTGGCCGAATTCACATACCTCACCATAGGAAATCTCAATATTTTGAGCACCAGGAAGGTCGCCAGACCTATAAATATGGTATTGATCAAAAAAAGGTACATGGCTCCCATAGCGTATTCCCAGTTCCCAATAGCCAGACCGAAGCCTACCGTACAAAGTGGCGGCATCAAAGCCGTGGCTATGGCCACCCCGAAGATGACACTGGCAATAGTACCTTTTTTAGCACGGGCAATAACCAGTGCCAGTCCGCCGAAAAAGGCTATCAGTACGTCCCGTATATCCGGCGCTGTCCGTGCCAGTAGTTCCGAAGATTCATCCCTGAGCGGGAAAAAACGGAAGAACAGGAATGCCGTAAGGATACTTAACCCCACCATGACCAGAAAGTTCTTTACGGACCTTCGTAACGTATCCACATCATTAATAGCAATAGACATACCCATACCCAATATAGGTCCCATGAGCGGGGATATTAACATCGCCCCGATAACTACCGCCGTAGAATTGGCATTTAACCCGACAGATGCAATAAATATGGAACATATCAAAATCCAGGAATTGTGCCCTTTAAACGGAATATCGTTCTTAATATGTTCTATGGTCGTTTCCTGGTCCGTATTGGAACGGATATCCAGAAGCTCCCCGAAAAAGGTCTTGAGGCTACCCAACAAGCCCGAAAAATCTTTTTTTACATTTTCCGTGCTACTGTTCTGGCCATCCTCCTGCTCTTCAGGCTGCGCCGAAGAATTCTGATTTTCTTGCATAAACTCTTATATTAAATCTTCTCCAAACTTTTGTTTTACTTTTTGCAATACTTCTTTAATGTCCTGTTCTTTTTGCTTGGGGTAGATTAATAATACTTTCTTTTTCTCGATAACAATATAGTCATCCAGACCGTCGATCACTACCAGTTTCTTTCCGCTGGTACGGATCATATTGTTACCGCCATTTTCAATCAGTGTCCTGGCATTTACCACGGCATTGCCGGCATCGTCCTTCGGAAGTTTTTCATAGAGCGATCCCCAGGTACCCAGGTCATTCCAATCAAAATCAGCCGGCAGTACATGTATGTTATCCGAACGTTCTAAAATAGCGTAATCTATGGAAATATTATCTGCTTTGGAATAGTTTTTACGTATAAATGTTCTCTCCGCAAGGGTATTATATTTCGACTTTCCCTTTAAAAACAGCTGGTACATTTCCGGCTGAAGGGATTCAAAAGCTTGTAAAATACTTTTCGCACTCCAGATAAATATACCGGCATTCCACAAATAGTTCCCTTGTTTCAGGAACTGTTTTGCCGTTTCATAATTCGGTTTTTCCGTAAACTTCACCACCGCGCAGATACCGTCATTTTCCGTTCCGGATGCCGCATCGTACTCGATATAGCCATATCCGGTATTGGGAAAAGCAGGGGTAATACCCAGGGTCATCAGAATATCCCTCTCCGCACATGCCGTAAAACAACGCTTTACGTCCTCCCCAAATGCTTCCTCCTCTTCTATCCAGTGATCACTGGGGGCTACAAGTACCACTGCATCCGGATTTTCCTTTTGTATCTTCATGGAGGCATACAGAATACAGGGGGCCGTATTTCGCATGGCAGGCTCCAGCAATATCTGCCCGGGGTTTGCCCTTGGTAACTGTTCCAATACAAGGTCTTTGTAGCGTTCGTGTGTAAGGATACAGATATTTTCTTCGGGAATGATACGACTTAACCGACTGAAAGTCTTCTGGATAAGGGTTTCCCCTGTGCCCAGCATATCGTGGAATTGTTTTGGCAATTCCGTAGTACTTACGGGCCAGAAACGAGAGCCGATCCCTCCGGCCATTAATATCGCATAGTAATTTTTATTCAATTTCAAAATAGTTTACGGGTAGTTATAGTTCGATTGTCAAATTTCAAGCGCAAACACACCTGCCGATATAAAACCGGGAAAGGCCCGCACTTATGGGTCCGGCAACAATTCCACCTCAGCATTGGGATTAAAGAGATAGATCTTCCCGGAGGTCACTTCTACACATTCGTACCGTTTTATTTTTTTTGGGCCTTTGCGAAAAATCCGTCCGTTATATATACGAAAAAAACTTCCGTAAGGGAGTTCAAATATATAATTTTTATCGTTTTCCGGGTCGAATTGCTTTAAAGCCAGCGCCAATGAAGCATCCGTATCACTACTCGCCCGTGGGTTTCTGAAATGTCTGGCCAGCAGAGGCAACAGGCTATCCGGAAAAATAGCAGGATTTAAAAAGGGTAACATTAACCTCCGGAATATCGTTTTCCATTCCATACCGTGCGGTTTGATATTCGGCCCGTATTCCCGGAACGCCACCAAATGGGCTACTTCGTGTACGAGGGTAATGAGAAACTTATATTTGTTCAGACTGGCATTTACCGTAATCTGATGCATCCCCCCGGGTAAGCGCCGGTAATCTCCGTGCCGGGTAACCCGCTCATTGACAATCTTAAGATAGACCCCATTACTCCGAACCAGGTCAAAACAAGGGTCCACCGCTCTCTCCGGTAGGTATTTCTGTAAAATATCCTTCACTGGTATATGATCTCCATGTTTATCCTGTAACCCTATCGCTAACTATTATAGCCTGCATAATATCACAAAAAATCTAAACTCCAAAAATTACGGTGTGGAATTGGATACCTGTAACAGCTTACCATTGTAATACGCATTCCCTTTCAAGGCAAAATCGAAAATATACGAAGCCATTTCCGAAGCGGATAGTGGTGCCCGATATCCCGGAAACGCTTCTTCGAGCATTTCCGTCTGTACCGCACCCAGGGCCAGTACATTAAAAGAAGGACCTGTTTCTTTATATTCCTCGGCCAGCAATTCGGTAAGGCTGATTACCGCCCCTTTCGAAGAACTGTACGCTGCAAGTCCCGGGAATTTAACACTCCCCTGCACACCTCCCATACTGCTGATGTTTACTACGTGCCCCTCTCCTGACATAAAGGGAAGGACATTCCGTATCATTTCCGCAACTCCGAAAATATTTACCCGGTATACCTCTTCAAATTCTTTCGGGGTGATTTCAACAAAAGGTTTATTCACCAGCTTTCCGGCATTATTGATCAGAATATCCACTTTTCCGTTCCACTCCCCGAAAATAAAATCACACAGTTTTTCCAGATCGGCCTTAGCCGACAGATCAAATGAAAAAGCGGTGATATTCGGGTGTTTCCACTCCAGAACGGGACGTTCATTCCTGGAAAGGGCGAGTACCCGGTGCCCTGCTTCCGCAAATATCCTGGCCAGTTGCAGGCCTATCCCACGGCTTGTTCCTGTGATTATGACATTCTTCATAAAATCGTTTAGATATTAGATTTGAGATCTTAGATATAAGACCGAAAACCGAGTCCCGGCAATATATTATTCAAACCCGGAATTTATTCGTTTGTAAACTCTATTTCTTTGGTCCCTGTATTGGCCATTTTCTCCATAACAGGGATCATTTCCGAAATAAATGAGGTCATGTGATCTATATCCATCAATTCTACCTCATCCCCTACTTTGTGATAGTGTTCAAAGTTGGTGAAGTCAAACGTACAAACTGTTTGCGAAGGAACCCGAAATTCCAGGAAAAAGGGGTAGTTATCCGATCTCTTGAACAATTGGAAATCTTTGGCTTTAGGCAGAAACCCAATCAGGTTTTTCCCGGCATATGCATTCATTTTTTCTGCCATATTGGTATCTTCATAGCCTGTGATATAAGCCGTATAGTCGGCCGTCATAGGTACTCCTATCATTTCCAGATTCACCATGGTATAGAGATTGAGTTTTTCCGTACGTAGTTTCCGCGCCAGGTGCCGCGAGCCGAGAAGACCTTTTTCTTCGGCGGAGAACAATACAAAAAGTAAACTTCTTTTGTTGACTCGGGAATCCCCGAAATATTTGGCCAGTTCCAGAACACCCGTAGTTCCCGATGCATTGTCATTGGCTCCGTTGGCTATAACATCATCCCCTTCTCCTTGTTCCTGTATACCGATATGATCGTAATGAGCTCCAATAATAATAAACTCTTCTTTGAGCCCGGGATCATTCCCTTCCACATATCCTACGATATTGAAGGCGGGTTCCTTAAAATTATCCAGTGTATCGCGATAAGAAGTAAAGTAAGGTTTTACCTGGTGGTCAGCAAATACCTTTTCTATATATTGTGCTGCTTTTTCTATTCCGGGGCTTCCGGAATCCCTTCCTTCCAGTTCGTCAGATGCGAGAAACTCCAAAGTTCCCTGAACATCCGCGGCGTTCACCCTGAAAGCTGCCACGGCTTCCACGGCCTGGGCATTCAGCCCGGAGACCACGCCACAAAAGAAAATAACGGAATAAAGATATTTTTTCATGTGTTTAATTTATATTGTTTTTAATAGGTCTGATGTAGTGTCCCGGAAACATCTTCTGCCTGCAAATCCCGATATCTATCCGGATGATGAGGTTTACACAAACTTGTTAATGGGCATTTCATTCTGAAAATGATTTGTTATTGTATTGGCTAAAATATATAAAAAATCCCGTTCCTTATAATGAAGGGAACGGGATTCTCTTATTTATTTCTCCTGTCCGGGACTATGCGAGCATGGTCACCGGATTTTCCAGATAGTGTTGTAATGTCTGCAGGAATTGTGCCCCTGTTGCCCCGTCTACCGTACGGTGGTCACAGGCCAGGGTTACTTTCATCGTATTACCTACCACGATCTGGCCGTCTTTAACAACGGGTTTCTGCACTATTGATCCCACGGAAAGGATGGCAGAGTTGGGTTGATTTATGATAGAAGTAAATTCCTGTATACCAAACATTCCCAGGTTAGACACGGTAAAAGTACTGCCTTCCATTTCCTTGGGAGTCAGTTTTTTGTTCCTGGCCTTCCCGGCAAGGTCCTTAACCTGTGCCCCGATCTGTGTAAGGCTCATCTGATCGGTAAAACGTACCACGGGAACTACCAATCCTTCGTCTACAGCCACAGCCACCCCTACATGTATATGGTGGTTGTATAATGTGGTATCTCCTTTCCACGATGTGTTCACCTGCGGATGTTTCTTCAGGGCCATGGCACATGCTTTCACGACCATATCATTGAAAGAAACCTTGGTATCCGGCAGTGCATTGATCTGCCCCCTGGATGCAATGGCATTATCCATGTCGACTTCTATGGTCAGATAGTAATGTGGTGCGGTAAACTTGGATTCTCCCAGGCGCTTGGCTATGGTTTTTCGCATTTGCGAATTTTTGACCTCCTCGGAACTTTCTTCACCGGCGGGAACAAAAGGCATGGCCTGGACCGCCGGGGCCGCCTGCTCTTTGGATGCAGATGTCGCCGGAGCGGTTTCTGCCGCCGCAGGCGTATAATTTTCTATATCTCTCTTTACAATCCTTCCGTTTTCTCCGCTTCCTTTTACTTTGGAGAGGTCAATACTTTTGTCTTCCGCCATCTTTTTGGCAAGCGGCGACGCGAATATTCTACCTCCGTCCTGAGACACCGAAGTACCTTCTTTCGGACTTTCCTTGGAATCTTCGGTTTTTGAAGCAGCTTCGGATGTTTCTTTACCGGCGCTTTTTTCCTTTTTGGTCCCTCCGCCGGAAACAGCTTTGAGAACAGCATCCACATCCGTGCCTTCCGGCCCTATAATCGCCAGAACAGCGTCAACAGGTGCGGATTCCCCTTCCTGCAGACCAATGTGCAGTAAGGTACCGGAATAGAAAGATTCGAACTCCATAGTAGCCTTATCGGTCTCTATTTCCGCAAGAATATCGCCTTCCTCTACTTTATCACCCTCTTTCTTCAACCAACTGGCTACGGTGCCTTCTTCCATCGTATCGCTCAGACGTGGCATGGAAACCACTTCCACTCCTTCAGGAATTTCTCCGGGAGCTTCTTTGGTCTCTTCTTCTTTTTCAGATCCGGAAGAATCTTTCTTCTCCGTCTTTTCTTCTTTGTCTTCCGATCCTTCTCCTTCACCATTTAACAATGAAGAGATATCTTCTCCTTCCTCTCCTATAATAGCAAGGAGGGAATCAACAGGTGCCCCGTCGCCTTCCCCTATTCCTATGTGCAACAGTGTACCGGAGTAGAAAGATTCAAACTCCATAGTAGCCTTATCGGTTTCTATTTCCGCAAGGATGTCGCCTTCTTCTATTTTGTCTCCTACTTTTTTTAACCACTTTGCCACGACACCTTCTTCCATGGTATCGCTTAATCTCGGCATATTAATTACTTGAGCCATAAGAACTATAATTTATGAGGTAAAAACGGATAATCTTCCTGTGCATACACTACATCATACATTACACTTTTATCCGGATACGGTGATTCTTCGGCAAATTTTTCGCATTCTTTCACCAGGTCTTTTACCCGTTTGTCTATTGCTTCTATTTCTTCGTCCGTAGCGTACTTCTTTTCTTTTATTACATCAAGAGCCTGGGTAATAGGGTCTATTTTCTTATACTCCTCTACCTCTTCTTTGGTCCTGTACTGCTGCGCATCACTCATGGAGTGCCCTCTGTAACGATATGTTTTCATCTCCAGGAAAGTAGGGCCACCGCCGCTTCTTGCTCTCTCTACCGCTTCATCTACAGCTTCGGCCACTTTTACCGGGTTCATTCCGTCCACCGGTCCGCAAGGCATTTCATACCCGAGACCGAGTTTCCATATATCTGTAGTATGTGCAGTCCTGGCAACGGAAGTCCCCATGGCATACCCGTTGTTCTCACAAATAAACACTACCGGTAGCTGCCACAACATAGCCAGGTTGAAAGTTTCGTGAAGTGATCCTTGTCTCACAGCACCATCTCCCATATAACACAGGGTTACGGCATCTCTTTTGAAATATTTATCGGCAAAGGCCAAACCGGCCCCCAGAGGAATTTGTCCTCCGACGATACCGTGACCTCCGTAAAAGCCTTTTTCTTTGGAAAAGATGTGCATGGAACCTCCGAGTCCCTGGGAAGTGCCCGTCGATTTTCCGTACAACTCGGCCATTACCCTTTTCGGATCAACTCCCATACCGATAGGTTGAACGTGGTTTCTGTATGCTGTTATCATTTTATCCTTGGACAGGTCTATCGCGTGGAGCGACCCTGCAAGAACAGCTTCCTGACCATTGTACAAATGAAGAAACCCCCTTACTTTCTGTTGGATGTAAACTGCAGCCAGTTTATCTTCGAACTTTCTCCAGAACAGCATGTCTTCGTACCACTTAAGGTACACTTCTTTTGTGATCTTTTTCATGTGTTTAATTTTTTTCAGCGATCAAAATACACCATCCCGACACATATCGGGATGTTTTCCGCACCTGGAACCGCTTTTTCCGTACATGAATTTATTCCGGCCACATTTCTGCCACCTCTAAAAACCCATGTCCGCCTCATCAAATATCTTAATTAGTCTTTAAAATTCATGCCGCGCCCCAAAATTACGAAAAAGGGGGCTTTTTAATTGCGAGTTACAAAAGTAACATTTTCAATAAAAGTGAAAAAACGAAAAGAAGAGTTTTATTTTTGTTTTTTGTTAAATTAAAAAAGTCCGGCGCCGGAAGTTAAAAGGAGCTGTTGTGCATTTTAAACGGAACGGATCTTCTGTTGTTGGTTTGCACTATGTCTATCAGTACCCGAAACGGTTATTTCCGTAAAATATACCCGATGTCATAAATTGGATTTATCGAACAGGAGGGGTAGCAGGTCTTTTACCGAAGCCGCCTTTACCACTTTCCCGGTTTCCCCCATAAAATACAGTTCCAGGGGCTCTGCCTGTTTCACTTCATATTCCGCCAGGCTCTGTCTACAGGCACCACACGGAGGAATAGGGGTCAGTACGGTACGATTGTCAGAAGCTGCAGATATGGCCATGGCGCGGACCTTCACACCGGGATACCTGGCCCCTGCCTGAAATATCGCAACCCGTTCGGCACATAGCCCGGAAGGATACGAAGCATTCTCCTGATTACTTCCTATCACCACTTCCTCGTTGTCCAACAGCAAAGCCGCGCCTACTTTAAACCTGGAATAAGGAGCATACGCATTTTTTCGTGCTTCCACGGCCTTTTGCATCAGGGCCCGGATAGCTTCCGGAAGCTCATTGGTATCATCATATACCATAAGCCTGGATGTAATCTCCACTTCTTTCATAACTAAAATTCCCTGAAGTTATCTCCGAAATTGAACCGCAGCGAAAAACGCAGGGTGTTTTCCAGAGGATTCTGTACTTTTGATGTTGAAAACAGGTAAGACAGGTCTATCGTAGTTGTATTAAATGTAAACCCTGCACCCAGAGAAAAGAACTTCCGTGCTCCTTTATCATTACTCTCATTAAAATAACCGGTGCGCAAGGCAAAAGCCTCCTGGTACATATATTCCAGTCCCAAAGCCCAGGTCACCTCGCTCAGTTCCTCACTAAATCCATCGGGAGCATCGCCAAAGGAATCAAAGATGCCTCCTACAAATCCTTTATTGTAATAATCATCTTCCATATTTATAATTCCATCATCATTGGAATCGCTCGGTGTCGGCACCAGCAACTTATTAAATTCCACCGAGGTCATCAACCTGTTATCCGCATCAAAAATAAAATCAAAACCGGCTCCAAGCCCTAAATTGGTAGGAAGGAATTCTTCCTGGGTGTTATCACTGCTGTAACTGATCTTCGGTCCGATATTGGAAATATTAAATCCGCCGCGCCATCTACCGTTAAAGTTAGCATACGCGATTTCGGGAGACTGGTAATATCCGGCGATATCCACGGCAAAGGAATTAGCGGCCCTGGCATCTACAGCCCCATCCACTTCGGTAAGCCGCAGGTCTGAACGCAGGTATCTCCCGGCAACTGCCATAGAGAACTGCTCACCGAGTTTCAGGGAGTACGAACCATCCAAAGCTATTTCATTGGGTTTTACCTCACGTGCCTGGTCAAAAGCCGTTTGCCGGAACTCAAATCCTCCTAGTCCGTAATACCGTAAACTAAAAGCAAAAGCACTCCGATCGTTCACACGTTTGTAAAAGTTAAGATTCAACAGCCCCATATCGTCCACCAGTTCGGTAAGATAAGGTGTATAACTTACCCCGATACCGTATTGGGTTTCGGAAAAAACATATTTGGCAGGATTCCACTGTTGGGAAAAGGCATCGGGCGATGTAGCTACCCCCATATCTGCCATACCCGCCGACCTGGCATCCGCAGCAACCCGAAGAAAAGGCATTGCCGGGTTTATGGGACGGTAATCACTATTCTGAGCGTGCAATGGTCCCGGCATTGCAAAAAACGCAACAGCAATTAGAAAGCATATTTTTTTCATGTTCAGATTGGTAGATTTGTAACAAATATAATCTATAATTACAGTTATACAAGTTTCGGTTAACAAGGCATTCTATTTTTCTTAACGTTATTTTTGCAATTATCTTGTATATATTTTCTTTCTTTTTGTACTAAAAAAAGCATAGAGAATCACACACAGCATCCATACTACGCACAATGCGCATTTTAACATCAGGTCTATGGAGCCACATCTCAGCCAAAGTATTTTCCGCCCGACATAATAATAACAGGCATTCAACGTTATAACAAGTGTCTTAATACCGCTAGTTTTAAAAAAAGAATTTCGGTATAAAAAGCAAAAATATTTCGTTAATTGCTATATTGCACGCATATTTCTCGGACAACTCAAATCTTTTTTCTATGAAGATTAATTTTAAACTGTTGGTATTGTTCATTGCTATCACCGGCGGGTTTACGGGGTGTAAAAACTCCAAATCGGATTACAAGAACACATCAAGAGCCACCGGATGGAAGATAAATGACGGTGAGGGAGGCTTTGAATATAATACCAATTTTAAAGAACAGGAAACCGCACCCGGCCTGGTTTTTATAGAAGGAGGTACTTTTACCATGGGAAAAGTACAGGATGATATTATGCACGACTGGAACAACACACCAACGCAACAGCATGTGCAGTCTTTCTATATGGACGAAACCGAGGTAACCAATCTTATGTACCTGGAATACCTGGACTGGCTGAAAAAAGTATTCCCTCCCGGAACTCCCATGTATGAAAACATTTATTCCGGGGCTCTTCCGGACACTATGGTATGGAGAAACCGGTTAGGATATAACGAGGTTATGACCAACAATTACCTTCGTCACCCTGCTTATGCCAATTACCCGGTAGTAGGTGTAAACTGGGTACAGGCCGTACAGTTCAGCGAATGGCGGACCGACAGGGTAAATGAACTCGCCCTCGAAAAGGAAGGTTATCTCGCCGAAGGCACGAAAAATGCTGTTACAGTGGGCGAGGTAAGCGGAACATTCAGTACCGGAACTTACCTGATGAATCCCCGGGCTGCTTACGGAGGTAATGTCGATAGCCTGCAAGGCAAAAAGAAAAAAGCCGAGGACAGTACCAATGTATATGCAAAACTCACTTCCGGTGTTATACTTCCCGGTTACAGACTCCCTACAGAAGCCGAATGGGAATATGCTGCCATAGCTATTGTGGGCAACCGCGAGTACAACAATGTAAGGGGCAGAAAAAAATATCCTTGGGACGGTGAATACACCAGGTCATCAAAAAAATCCGCAAAAGGAGATCAACTGGCCAATTTTAAACAAGGAAGAGGTGATTACGGAGGTATTGCAGGATGGTCCGATGACGGAGCCGATATTACTGCCCAGATTAAAACCTACCCGCCTAATGACTTCGGCCTCTATGACATGGCCGGAAACGTGGCGGAATGGGTTGCGGATGTATACCGGCCGGTAGTGGATGACGAAGCCAATGACTTCAACTACTACAGAGGTAACGTATATACCAAAACCTCCATAAACGACGATGGTACCGTAACCGTACTGGATCCGGACCAGGTAGTTTACGACACTTTACCGAACGGAAAAATCATTGCCAAAAACCTTCCCGGAGAAGTCGTCAAAGTACCTATCACCGAGGAAGATGCATACCTGAGACCTAACTTTTCCAAAAGTGACAACAGAAACTATCGGGACGGTGACTTCAGTTCGTCCAGGTATTTCGACAGATTTTACGAAGAAGACGACTCTACTGCCGGTGGAGATACGAGAAAAATGTATAACTCTCCCAACCACAAGATCGAAGTGGATGAGGAAGGGAAGATGGTAATGGAGTATGATAAATCCAACCGCAGGACCACGCTTATCGGCGATGATGTAAGGGTTTTTAAAGGAGGTTCCTGGAGAGACCGCGCGTATTGGCTCGATCCTGCACAACGAAGATACCTGCCGCAATACATGGCTACGGATTACATAGGTTTCCGGTGCGCCATGTCCAGGGTCGGTTCCAAAGCCAAACAAAAAAGAAAAAGACCAAGAGGTTAATAATACCTTAGAAAAAAATAATATCAAAGCCCCGGGCACTGTAAACAGGTCGGGGCTTTTTGCTATTTTTACCACATGAACACGGAAGCACTCTACCAGGTATACCAATCGTGCAACAAGGTTTGTACCGATACCCGGAATATTGAAAAAGGAGATCTTTTTTTCGCCCTTAAGGGAGATCATTTTAACGGCAATACTTTTGCCGCCCAGGCCCTGGAGAAAGGGGCTTCATTTGCTGTTATAGACGAAGGTAATTACCATACCGGCAGGAAAACGATTCTTGTTGATGATGTTTTAAAAGCACTTCAGCAACTGGCCGGTTTCCACAGAAAACAACTGGCCCTCCCCATAGTGGCACTTACGGGAAGTAACGGGAAAACCACCACCAAGGAACTCATACATTCGGTACTCTCCAAAAAATTCCGTACCGTAGCCACCAAAGGCAACCTCAACAATCATATAGGCGTACCCCTTACGCTTTTATCCATGAACAAAGATACTCAAATAGGGATCGTTGAAATGGGTGCCAATCACATCGGGGAAATAGCGTTTCTCTGTTCCATCGCCGATCCCGATTACGGCTATATTACCAATTTCGGCAAAGCGCACCTGGAAGGCTTCGGGGGAATTGAGGGTGTAATACAGGGCAAGAGTGAACTATACCAATACCTTGCACAAAAGGAAAAACTCATTTTCTACAATGCCGAAGACCCGATCCAATCGGAAAAACTAAAGGCTTACCCGCATACGTTCGGGTATAATTCCAAAGGAACTTCGGAAGTACTGATAGAATTTACCGGAGCCGCTCCTTTTGTAAGTCTTAAGCTTAACGATCGGGACATACACTCGGGACTCATCGGGCGTTATAACTTTAATAATATTGCAGCGGCGGTCACCATAGGAACATACTTTGAGATTCCCGCCGAAGATATCAAAATCGCTATTGAAGCATATATTCCTTCTAATAACCGCTCACAGATCGTCGAAAAGAACGGGCGCAAAATCATACTGGACGCTTATAATGCCAACCCCAGCAGTATGCAACTGGCCATTGAGAATTTCACGGCACTCCCCTACCCGGATAAAGTGCTCATCCTCGGGGATATGTTCGAACTTGGCAACGAAGCGGCGACAGAGCATCAGCATATAGCAGACCTGGTATCCGGATTACCCGGGGGAAGCGTGATACTCGTGGGTGAAAACTTTTTCAGGACAACATCCGTACACCTCCAATTCCGGGATTTCGAAGCGCTTCAATCCTATATCCCGGAAAACGGGCTTCCCGGAAAAACCTTACTCATCAAAGGATCGAGGGGAATGGCCCTGGAAAGGGTACTGGATTTATTATAAGACAGGGATAAATCCCGGTTTCCTGTAACCTTTCCGGAATGCCCATGATCCATGACAAAGAAACCAGGGGTTGTTAACACTACACACTCAAAGGTGCTTTTAGGTAGTGTTAACAGGCCCTAAATCTCCCTGCCCATAAAAGGGTCTGTCCGGGAGTGTTTACCTGTTTCCACTCTTCCCGCATATCTGCGCACAAACATTGTATCACCTCCTATGGCTACGGTAAAGTCATACCATCCGTAACTTTTTACCGCAGGTATGATGATCTTTTCCGAACTGTCCTTTTTAATACGTTGCCTGATCTCCGGGTTTTTATATGCCTGGTCCGTAACGGTAATACGGATATCCTTACCGGATCCGTTTATCACTTCCAACTCGACATTACCGGAAATCTTTTTCAGGAACCTGCCCTTTTTTTCATAGCCGCAAAGGAGCTCTACCTCCGGATCGCTACTGTCTCCCGAAAATTCCCTGTAGAAGCCGTTGGGACCATAGACCCTCAGGTGATAATTTTCATTTTCAAAATGGTCCAGCGGCCAGGTATCCCCTATCGTGTCTCCCGGAGTCACGGCAAAAGGCCAGGCTTTAACGATCTCCATTGATCGGCTTCCTTCGGCATTTTCCTGCATATACTTCCCCGGGGCATATACGTGGAAAGGGGCTCCGGCAGCCGTATTTCCAAAGACCATATCGGCCGCATGGAAAGATATCTTAAAAGACTTTTTATCCTTTGCCAGTGTACCATCTACATAAAGCTCATAAGGTAATGCACAGGACTCTTTGGTGCCTTTTTCCTGTCCGGGCATAAAAGGGGCATCGATCTCCGCTCCTGCCTGTCTTATCTGAGCCGCAGACAGGGGTGCAAAATTGGAAGGTGTTGCTTTAAACGAAGCATTGTATACCTCCTCCATCAACTGATTGCGATCTACAAAATCGTCATATCGAAATGCGGAAGGATCGTAGGGACGGAATGCGGAAGTAAGATCGCTGCAAATTGTTCGTCGCCAAGAACTGATATTACTTTCTTCGATCTTCTTCCCTGTTTTTTTGTGCAACCATGTTTCCATAAACGTAAGCGTGGAAGTTATATCACAGACTTCGGAATTCACCCATCCGCCACGCGTCCAGGGCGAGGCCACAACCATCGGCACCCTGTACCCCAGCCCTACCGGACTTTCCCTGGCATTTTTGGGGTCCATCCCTTCTTTCCCGAGCTCTTCTTCCATAGTAACATATTCCTGTGAGGTATTTAATCCTTCGGAATACGCTTTTTTGTGTTTCGGGTTTGGCGCTACGAATGGAGGTACATGGTCAAAATAACCGTCATTCTCATCATAGGTGAGGATAAACACGGTTTTTTTCCATACCTCGGGGTTCTTGGTAAGAATGTCCAGCACTTCCGATACGTACCAGGCCCCGTACCACGGAGCACTGGGGTGGTCCGAAAATTTCTGGGGGGCCACAAGCCAGGAAACAGCAGGCAATTCGCCGTGATTTACATCTTCACGGAACTGGTGCAATATATCTCCTTTAGGCACTTTAATGGTGCGCTCTTCCCCGTTATCCGACCAGGCAATGGTTTCTGTCCGGTGATAATGCGGATCGTTTATGTTGGTGGTAAAAGCTTTTTTGTGCAGGTTTTTTTCATAATCCGAAAGTTTTTCAAAATTATCGGGATTCCATATCTGCAATTCTTCCCGGATCTTTTCGAACTGCTTCTTTTTCTGCTCCAGTTTATTCCTGAGCTTCTGTACCTGCGATTTCGGCTGTTTCTTTACGGTTTTCTCCAATTCCGATATTTCACCCGGCAGTTCGTCGAGCCTTTTCTTCAAAAACTTTTGATGTCCTTCACAGTACCGGACATTAAACTGCGAAAACCATTCCAGGTTGTTATCCGTAAAATTAGCCAGGAGGGATTCGTCCTCTCCCTCCAGTTCGGTTTGCAGACTTATCTCATTCTGATAGACCCTCCAGGATATACCGTTTTCCTCCAACCGTTCCGGGAAAGTTTTCCAGTTTGCTTCCCGGTTGTAATACACTTCGGAATTGCGGACGTTAGGACTTGCACCCGGGGAAGCTTTATGGGTACCGCTCCAGAAGAACAGGCGATTGGTTGTAGTTCCTGTCAAAGAAGAACAAAAATGCTGGTCGAAAACGGTAAATGCATCTGCAAAAGCATAATAGAAAGGAATATCTTCCCGGTTGTAATACCCCAGAGTAAAAGGGATGTCTTGATACGCTTTCCTCCCGGTTTGTTTTGCTGTAAGCCATTTGTCGTACTTTCCGTCGTTACGCGCATCCACCTGATTTTCCCAGGAATGGGGAAGATCTCCCATCCAGGTCGCTTTGGTCTCCCGCATATTCAGGCGAAAGGGCGCATATGTTTGTCCTTTGTCATTACTTTGCAACCATACCGGGTTTTTATCGGGTAGTGTAATCGCCCTGGGGTCATTATACCCCCTTACCCCCTTCAATGTTCCGAAACAATGATCGAAAGAACGGTTTTCCTGCATAAGCATCACTACGTGCTCCGCGTCCTCAAAAGAAGTTCCTTCATCAGGGTTAATGGCCAGTGCTCTTTGGATTGACGGGGGGAATGCCATAGTAACCCCCATACTCCCGGTGAGCAAAGCTGTCTTTTTCAAAAAATCTCTTCTGGTATCCATTACTATTATTTTGGATTGGAAAAGTCCCGGGATTCGGAATGCTCATACGACGACTCACACCAACCCGGGACTTTCCTTTTTTACTATTTCAATATCCACATCAGTTCATTGACATTATCATTGCCGTTATACTGGCGGTCTACCGCTTCGTTGAGATTAGAACTGTTATAATCAAGTTCATTCTGCGGATACAGCCATCGTACCGGCAACCTGTCGGAAGGAACATTTTCATTCGTAGCCGGATTGAGCGGAAATTCCGGGTACCCGGTTCTGCGATTTTCATAAAAACCTTCCCTCGGAGCCTGCATAAATGTACAAATATATTTCTGGGTAATGATCTGCTCCAACTGCTCTTCGAAGGTTGCAGCAAACTGTACTGCCGGGGTATTATCGTAGTAGTTATCGATATAATTGGCATCCATCAACCGGCCATGATTAAATTCTTCCTTGTCGGGAGTGTTCTCCGCTACAAAAGACATTGCCGCCCGGATACCTTCCCTGTAAAAACTTTCCGCATTCCCGGAAATCCATCCGCGAATATTCCCTTCGGCAAGCATAAACTGTACTTGTGCATAACTCATTATAAATACCGGTTCTCCTTCCGGTATCTCCTTATACCTGTCATTGATATCCGAATAGTCTTCGGTAGCATGAATAGATTGCATATCCGCATACGGCATGGAAGGATCTGTCCCTTTATAAGCATCATAATCCGAAACATCGGCGCCTCCTTCTATCGCTACGGGTGAAGGAGCGGCATAGTAGAACAGGCGAAAGTCTTCGAATTCCTTTAATTTATCGATAATAACACCGGACACCATAGGATATATAACGGACTGGTTGCCCAACTTGTGAAAAGGATACATCTGGTTGGCTGCGTTTACGTACTTCAATTCGAAATTATCCTCGTTTCCCTGCATCATCGGACGGTTGTTCACTATTTCCGCAAAACGTTCCTTTACACTCAGGTCGCTGTCTCCTGTTTTCTTATGTAAATACAACAGCACTTTCAGTTCGAAGGCATTTACTGCTTTTCGCCATTGTCCGGTATTACCTTCGTAGATCATATCCCCGTCAAAATCCGCTCCTTCCGCAAAAAGTGCATCCGCTTTGTCCAATTCGTCCAGAATTCCCACAAAAACTGCCTTCTGTGCATCGTATACAGGCCTGAGATTATTTTCGCTCTCCCCTTTAAGCGCATCGCTGTACGGGATATCGCCAACCTCAATGGTTATATTGAAAAAATTAACGGCCCGGACAAAATGCCGCAATGCCCGGTACGAATTTACGATCCCCTCATCCAGACCTTCGGTGGATTCGGCATATGCTACCATTTTATCTGCGTCAACCAGCCTGTTCATCTTCTCAAAGTCCGAACGGTTGAACCTGTTGTATTGTTCGTTCCTGGGAAATTCGCTCCACAGGATGTACTTGCTGTACATATGCTGCCCCATAAAATTATCGGCAATATCTTCTCTGGTAATATTCAGGATTACCTGTGAAGCCAGGGTTTCCGGGCTTCCGGCAGTAATTCCGTCCGGGTCGGTATTTATTTCATCAAAATCACCCGTACACGCCGTATGGAGAAGAAGTAATAAAGCACTTCCTATAACTGCTTTTGTATATATACTTTTCATCTGTTTATTTTTTAGATTTATCTGGATTTGCTATATGCAGGTTAATGTTCAACCCTACAAACCGTTGTGAAGGGGAAGAAAGTTCGCTGTCATTATTAAAGTCCGGATCGGCAAAGCGGAAATCTTTGGTCCACAGAAATACATTCTGCGCTGTCAGGGAAACTCTTGCCCTGCTCATTCCCCAGCGCTCACTTACAGACTTCGGGAGCGTGTACCCTATGGCTATTTCGCGCAGTTTAAAGAAGGTGGCATCGGTAGCACCGAGGGTTCCGTCTCCGTAACGCCTGGCATAGGTTTCGTAAGACACCTCCGTATCGTTCGGGGCATAGGTACGCGTATCTTCTGCAATTCGGCCGTACTGGTCGTAGGTCACAGCGCCGGATACCACTTTCACACCATTACCCACATACGAGGTATTGCCGTTAACTACTTCGTCATACCTCCATTGATTATCGCTGTCCGGGTGTGCCCCGGTATCCCACATTTTATAGGAAGTCCGGTTATCCAAAGTTCCCCCCACACGTCCGTCAAAGCTCAGGTGAAAATCAAAATCCTTCCAGGTGAGTGAATTGGTAAAACCCCAGAAAAAATCCGGGTCTGTATATCCGAATACCGAACCGTAATCACTTTGTACCGGAAGTCCCCCGGTATTGTGAATAACATTGCCATCCGGATCGCGCAACCAGGCATTTCCTGTATAAGCATCTACTCTTCCTCCCGATTTTGTCCATAGATTGTTTGCCGAGTAATCCGGGTCCAGGTCTTTATAGTACAGATGTGTTTTTGACCAGTTTATACTCATATCCCAGGTAAAATCTTCTTTTTTGATGATCCCGGCATTCAGGGTAATTTCCAGACCTTTTCTCAGAAAAGTTTCTTGGGTATTTACGAGTATCCCGGAAAAACCGGAAGATTCTGCTATATTCGCATAGATCTGCCGGTCGTAATTGTAAACGTTGTAATACGCCACATCAAAATTCAGGCGATTCTTTAAAAAATAAGCGGCCGTCCCTATTTCCCAGGTCCTTTTTACTTCGGGAGAAATATCATCATCCTTCCGGATATTCCGGGTATAGCCAGCGCTGTTATAATCTCCCCAGGTTCCGATATTCAAACTGTAATTGATATTGGTATCATATACATCGAGATCTGCTTTGGACTGTGTCCAGGACCCCCTTACTTTCCAGAAGTCCATCCAATCGGGTAAAGTAGCCAGCTCATTGATCAGCACGCTTCCCGCTACCGAGGGATAGAAAAACGACCGGGTGGAAGCCGGGAGCGAGGAACTCCAGTCATTACGCCCGGTAACATCTACAAAAACAGCATCCTTCCACGAAAACGAAGCCAGTGCCAACAAGCTGTTTACCTGTTTGCTGGCCCTGGAGGAATATACATCCGGCCTTTCCTTGGAGTTATCCAGCGAGTATATCCCGGGAACTACCAATCCGTTCCGGGTGGAACTGCCCAGGTATTCGTTTTCCCACTTAAACATGGAGGCCCCTGCTGTCAAATCTACATCAAAATCGGTCCAGACATCCTTTTTCTCATAACTGAACAGTAAATCCGTATTCAGGCTGTATCCTTTAGACTGATCTACACTGTACATCCCGTTGGCATGCCATCCCCGGGTAGAGTTGATCCCGGGAGGGTTTCTCCTCCTATTGGTATTGGAATAGAAATCATATCCTACACGGGCCGTAATTTTGGCACCTTCAAAAGGTTTATAAGTGGACGTTAAGTTACCGTTTATCATATTGTTTTCCTGCCCGTTCAGTTTTTCATAGGCAATCAGGTAAGGGTTGTCATACCAGGCTTTGTAATGCCAGTTTTGTTGCTGATTAGGCACTACCCAGTAATCCCGGAATTTGGTGACATCGTATTCCGGTCCCGTCCACATCAATAATTGATAGATATACCCCTGGTCTCCGTATCCCGCTCCTGTAGTTTGCGGTGCGGTACTGCGGTTATATCCCAGGTTACTTTGCAGTTCAAAATCATCTCCGAGTTTTAGTTTCCCGGAAACATTGGCATTTAACCTGTTAAGGCGCAGGTTGGGGTATTGTCCTTTATTGTACACGTGTGTAAGGGATGTCCGTATAAACCCCAGATCTCCGGAACGGGCAAAACTTATGTTGTTATTGGCTATAAACCCGGGTTCGAGAAAATTCTTAAAGTTATCTTTTCCCCGTGAAGTCAATTCCATTACTTCCATCTGTTTGGTTTCGGGATTCCACTGTTCTTCCATAATCCCTGCATCCAGTTTATTTCCCCAGACGTAATCCACAGCATTGTACTCTCCCCCGATACCGGCGCTGTAAGAGTGTTGTACCTTGGGCAAAGCCAGGTAACCGGCAAAGATCATATTGTTACTGTTTACAGAAATACCGTTTCCTCCGCTTTTGGTAGTGATAATAATGGCTCCTCCGCCTCCGCGTATCCCGTAAAGCGCAGATGCCGTAGCCCCTTTAAGGACATCCATGCTTTCTATATCATCCGGGGCTATTTGCTGCAGGGTCATATTCTTATAAGGAACACCGTCTACTACAAGTAACGGATCGTCACCTGCCCCGCGTAATCGTATCTGCGGCGCCTGGTTAAACTCCGTACTGTTTTGTATACGAAGTCCTGCCACCTTACCGGTCAGTGAAGTGGCTACATCCACCCCTTTTACTTCCTGCACCGCATCACCGCCAACACGTTGCACGGCATATCCCAGTTTCTTTTCCTCCCTTTTTATACCGAGTGCCGTAACCACCACATTCTCCAGCGCCTGCACATCTTCTTCCATGGCTACGCTTATAGTGGTGCGTGTACCCACTGTTTCTTCTTTTCTTTGAAATCCGATGTAGCTGAACACCAATACACTCTCTGCATCCGGAACTACCAGTTCGTAATTCCCGTCCATATCGGTTATGGTTCCCTGTGGTCCGTTTTTTACGAAGACAGACACGCCCGGCAGGGGAAAACCGTCACCGGCAGATGTTACCTGTCCGCTTACCTGAATACCCTGGCTCGCCTGCTTTTGCCTGCTGTTGTGGTCACCTTCCACGGCAAACAACGCTGCAACATGCAGTAACGAGACCAGTAAAAACCCTGCTTTTACCCAAAGCGGATTCTCTCGTTTAATTTTGTTTTTCATTGTTAATCTGGTTTTAGTTAATTAGCATTAATTTATTCTCTCCTGCTTCTTTTTATGCAGACACCGGAAAATGTTCTTCGGGTTATCCGTCAGACCTAAAAAACACATAACACAGCGCCGTACACAAGCCAAAAGAATCAGGCAATAGAGGTCCTGTCATAAGTGTTATCGATAACATTTATGAAAAATCAGTATTAAATCACAAGTTTAAATATGTCTCAAATTATCCCCGCAAAGGTGCTGATAATAGTTGCTCTCCCGGTTTTCTTAAAGTAATAAAAAAGTTACGGTTACATTTACACCCGGCTTATCCCACTGTTTTTATTGCGACCGTTTTTCCATGCAAATCCTCTAAAAGTCAATTAACATGAACACACTATCTCATCTGTATTTTCAATTTTAATCTTAACACCCGCTTAATGTTATTTTTACAAAGGAGCTCTCCAATGGTATGCTTTAGGTTGCGTAAATGCCCGGATGCCCTGTACCGACAAGGTGGCTCCTACTCCCGAATTTCTTCGTCCCGACCACGGCACATACGGACTTACCCGGTCACAACAATTCCAGTAAACCGTACCGGCATCCATTGCGTTCAGAATAGTCCCGGCCCGTTGCTCGTCGGAAGAAAAAACTGCGGCGGTAAGTCCGTAAGCCGTGTCCTGCATCAGCGCTATAGCTTCTTCATCCGAACTTACCTTCTGCACTCCTATAACGGGTCCGAAAGACTCCTCTTTCATCACATCCATCCGGTGATCACAGTTGACCAGCACTGTCGGCTCAAAATAATATCCTTTTCGTTCCATGGGCAATCCTCCGGTTTTTAGTATGGCCCCTTTATGTACCGCGTCCTCTACCTGTTTGCGCAGCACTTCCAGCTGGGCTTTTCGCGTAACAGGGCCCACAAAAGTATCGGGAGACATCGGCTCCCCGATAGTATAGGAACGCACTTCCTCAACCAGCGCTTCTACAAATTGGTCGTAAATACGTTCCGATACGTAGAGGCGTTCCACGGCACAACAACTCTGCCCGTTATTGTAAAAAGCACCTTCCGCAGCATTTATTGCCGCCTGCTTGATGTCGGGTACATCGTCTGCAACATACAACGGGTCTTTTCCTCCCAATTCCAGTTGCACCGGTACCAGCTTATGTGCGACCGTTTCGGCTAGATGCCGGCCTGTCCGGTACGATCCGGTAAAAAAGTAGCCGTCAAAATTCATTTCCAGCATCGATTGTCCCAACGCCCCGCCTCCTGTCACACATTGAAAGACATCTTCCGGAACGCCGGCAAGATGCAGGTATTTCTCAAATTGTTTACCGGTCATCATGGCGTATTCCGACGGTTTATACATCACCGCATTGCCCGCCGTAAGCGCGTATAAAAACACATTATAACCCACATTATACGGAAAATTCCATGCGGATATATTGGCTATCACTCCCAGGGGTTCGTAACGGATTTTTTCGTGTGTACTGCCCGTATCTATCATAACCTCATCTGCCAGGGCCCGGAGGGCATACGCCGATAAGTGCTCTATCCGGTTATGAGCCCCTGCGATCTCATTCCTTGATTGTTGTATGGGTTTACCGGTTTCAGCGGTGAGCACCACTGCGAGTTCTTCTTTATTTTCCTGTACCAGGCTCCCGAATTTTTTTATGCATTCCAGGCGTTCTTCTACCGGGCGTGCAGACCATCTTTTTTGTCCCGCTTTTAATGCTTCAAATTTACCGGAAAGAATTTCCGGGGTATCTTCTTTCCAATCGGCAATCAATTCTCCCGTAGCAGGGTTAAGTATATTCATGGCTAATATTTTACGTGTTCTAGAAATGCGTTATAGAGGATATCTTCATGTATTAATTCTTCCCGGAGTGTATGCGTGAATTCAGGATGCCACTGCACTCCCATGACCTTGCCTTCCGGGGCTTCGGTATAGCCGAAAGCTTCTATTAACCCGTCGGGGGATGTGGCATAAACTTCCAGGTTTTTTCCCGGTTCTTTAACGGCCTGGTGATGTACCGTATTTACATAAGGCCGGGATTCGTCTTTATACAGCCTGTCCAGGTAGCTGCCGGGCACAAAATTTACCGGGTGCTTTATGGTATCGTACAGTTCTGCCGAGCGATGTTCTTCTTTCCCTGTGGTCTGGGTAGCGATATCCTGGTACAAGGTCCCGCCGAAATATACATTCATCAGTTGCATCCCCCGGCAAATGGCCAGGACGGGTTTATCGTTCTTCACGGCAAAATCCAGAATATACAGTTCGTACCTGTCCCGGTAGGCATCTCCTTTCCATCGTCCTATGGGAGTTTCTCCGTAAGTCTCCGGGGCAAGGTCTGTGCCGCCCTGGAAGACAAAACCATCCATTTCCGCCAGAATATCGTCCATAAGAACGACATCAACATCCGGAAGCAAAACAGGTAATATTCCCTTACGGGTAACAAAGCGGGCCATGTCGCTTTCCAGATAACCCAAGGACTTGGGTCCGAAGACATTCCGCTGCCTGTCAGGGTACATAAAACAGGAGGTGATCCCTATCTTTTTCATCTTTTACAATGCTTCTTTATACAGATTATTAAAATCTTCCCGGGTCACCCGTTTCGGATTATTCGGATGGCAAAAGTCGGCAATGGCCAGGTCGGACAATTCTTCGATATGTTTTTCTTCCACTCCGATACCGGAAAGCCTGGAAGGCAAGTCGAGTTTATCATTCAATTCAAAAAGATATGCCACAACTTTACTGCCTTGCCCTGCTCCGAGGCCCAAAGCATAAGCCATCGTATCGAACCTATCCTCGGACTTTTCATAGTTAAACCGCATACCGTAGGGCAGGTTTACGGCATTGGCCAGACCATGATGTGTATCCAGTAAACCGGAAAGGGGATGAGCAAGACTGTGTACAACTCCAAGCCCCTTCTGAAAGGCTACGGCCCCCATCAGGGATGCCAGCAGCATTTTGGCCCGGGATTCCACATCGGGATTTTTCGTGGCCTTTTCCAGCGATCGGGCTATAAGCCCCATACCTTCCAGGGCTATACCGTCGCACATCGGGTGAAATCCTTTGGCGAGATAAGCTTCAAGATTGTGTGTCAGGGCATCCATACCCGTTGCCGCCGTAATAAAAGGTGGTAATTCCATAGTCAGCAGCGGATCGGCAAATACGATTCTTGCCATCAGTTTCGGACTGAACAATATCCGTTTCTTTTTGGTTTCGTCTTCGGATATAATGGCGCTCCTGCCAACTTCACTCCCGGTTCCGGCAGTAGTAGGTACGGTTACGAAATGAGGTACTTCACCGGTGACATATTTATCCCCGCCGATCAGATCGTCATAGTCGAAAAGGTCCCGGCGGTGATTCACCCGTAATACAATGGCACGGGCAACATCGAGAGCTACTCCACCGCCTATTCCCACAACACTGTCCCTGCCGGTCTGCTCATATACATCACCTCCTTTGAGCACATCCGATTTCACCGGGTTCTTGTGCATCTCATTAAACACCTCAACACTCAGACCCGTTTGTTCAAGGTCCTTTACGATCTTCCTGAAAAAATCCAGTTCAGACACCACTGGGTCCGTAACCAATAGCGGTTTTTCAAGACCGTTTTCTTTTAAATATGTGCCCAATTCACTTACTACCCCGGCTCCGAACCGGATGGGGGCAGGAAAATTAAATCCGTATACTTTATTTATATCTATCATCTTATATCAAATAATCTCAAAATATCGCTTGGTCTCCCAGTCGGTAACCTCGGCTGAAAATTGCCGCCATTCCCATTCGCGCGTACTGGCAAAATGAGCTATAAATTCCTGTCCGAACAATTCATTGGCCAGGCCGGAGTTTTTCATACGCAATGTCGCTTCATACAGGTTTGCCGGGAGGATCCCGTTATCCTTGTTTTCATAACCATTGTCTTTGGTGTCGGGAATTTCAAGCTTCAATCCTTTTTTTATTCCGTACAACCCGCTGGCCAGGCATCCGGCCATGGCGAGATAAGGATTAACATCGGACCCCACCACCCTGTGCTCTATCCGGGCCGACTTTTCGGAAGCGGTCAGGGCGCGCAACGCAACGGTCCGGTTATCCCGGCCCCAGGTAATGGTGGTGGGCGCCCAGGCGCCTTCTACAAGCCGCTTGTAACTGTTTATCGTAGGCGCGAAAAGGGGCAATATATCCGGAAGGCAGTATAACTGACCCGCGAGGAAACTCTTCATAAGAGCACTCATATTGCCGGTATCAGAAGCATCGAAAAACAGGTTTTTCTTTTTATCCGCATCCCATAAGCTCTGGTGTACATGTCCGCCACACCCCGGTAGCTCCCTGGATTGTTTGGCCATAAAACTTGCCGTAATACCGTGCCGGCAGGCTATTTCTTTGGTTGCTGCTTTAAACAGTGTAGCCCTGTCTGCCGCTTCCAGGATATCACTATATAAAATGGCAGCTTCGGTAACACCGGGGCCCGTTTCGGTATGAAGCCCTTCGAGAGGCACCCGGAAATCTTCGAGCTGATCGAAGAGATCATGAAAAAAGCTGCTGTTCTCCGACATCTTCAAAACAGAATAACCGAACATCCCGGGCATCATAGCCTGCGGGTACTTAAAATCCTTTTCATGAAGGGCGTCTGTAGTTTCCCTGTAATTGAACCATTCGAACTCCTGCGAATACATCGGTTTGTATCCCAGGCTTTCGGCCTCGGTCATTACTTTTTTGAGGAGATTCCTGGGACAAAGAATACCTCCGGGGCCTTCCTGGCTAAAATCTCCCAGAAAAAAAGGAATATTTCCTTCCCACGGCACTTCCCTATAGGTGTTTATATCTATACTTGCGTCAAAATCCCCATATCCCATATGCCAGCCTACCGCTTTGGTATTGTCGTAAGCGCTGTCATTAACATCCCATCCGAAAACCACCGAACAAAATCCGAATCCATTCTCCAGGGCAGAGAGAAATTTATCTCTATGCATAAACTTTCCCCGCAAAACACCATCTATGTCGGTAACGGCAATCTTTATCCTGGTGTGTTTACTTTCTTTTAATCTGGCAATTATCTCTTGTTTGTTCATAATGCGGAATAACTCATTTTTTTATTCAGGAATACTAAAAAGTACACATAGGACAACCCTACGATACCTAAGAAGATCAAAGCCAGTCCCGGGTAATTATAGGACATGGCTATCATGGCAATAACTGCTATAACCAATGCGGTCGCCGGAAACAAGGGATATAACGGCACCCGGAACGGTCGCTCCATACCGGGCTCTTTGCGCCGCAGTGCGAAAAAGGAGATCATGGACACGATATACAGACCAAGGGCTCCGAAACAGGCTATTGTTATGATATCGCCCGTTTTTCCGGTAATCAGGGCCACAATACCTACCAATGTATTTGCTATCAATGCATTTGCCGGAGTCCGGAATTTAGGATGTACTTTACCCAATATCCGGGGTGCATAACCTACCCTTCCGAATTCAAAAGTAGCTCTGCCCCCGGCCAGGATAATGCCGTGAAAGGAAGCGACAAGCCCTAAAAGGCCTATACCTATGAGCAACTTGTATAAAATATGTCCTTCTGCAATAATTCTGGACAATGCCAGCGGCAGGGGCGAATCTGACGCCACGGTACTCCCCTGCGGATACACGATGGCCTCCCAACCCGCCACACCTACGGCCGAGACGAACGTTAACACACACAACAATACAAGTGTAACGATGGCAGAACCAAAGCCCAGAAGCACATTCCGTTGCGGATTAATGGTTTCCTCGGCTACATTGGCCACCCCTTCGATAGCGAGAAAAAACCAGATAGCAAAAGGAATGGCCGCAAATATTCCGGCAAAACCATCCGGCATGGGGTTAATGCTTAAATTCGCGGAATCAAATTCGGGAAGTGCAACCCCGGCAAAGATCAGCAACTCCGCTATGGCCAATATAGTAATCACCAGTTCAAAAGAAGCTGCAAACTTCACTCCGAGGATATTGATCCCTGTAAATATAATGTAAGCGCCTATGGCAAATACCATAAGATTGACAGAAGGATATAACAGGTTCAGGTAAGCGCCTATCGCCGCTGCAATGGCAGGAGGCGCAAATACAAATTCGATATTCTGGGCAATCCCGGCCACAAAACCCAGATGTTTTCCCAAACCCCGGTTAGCATATTCGAAAGCCCCGCCGGCCTTGGGAATGGCACAGGCCATTTCGGTATAGCTAAAAGTAAAGGTAAAATACATGATAATGATGAAAAAAGTGGCTATGGCCAGACCATAAGTCCCTCCTTTTTCCAATCCCAGGTTCCATCCGAAATACATCCCAGAAATCACATATCCTACTCCGAGTCCCCACAACATAAGGGGGGTCAGAGCCTTATTTAGCTGAACTTCACTCATGGTTGATTATTGTTTACCGTTTCCGGTTAGTTGTCGTGTAAAACTTACGGAGGCCGGACTTTTAGGCTCTTCTGTGCATAGTTCCCGATACGCTATTATAGCTGCCGAAGAAAGACCTCTCCTATATTTCTTAAGATACCCGTTAAGGTAACAAATTGCCGGAGGAATACATTTTGTTTTCCGGATAAAAATTATTAAAAACCTATTGATTCCGTGTAAATCTACCAAAAAACACAATTATACAATAACAAATATTATAATTTTTGTTATTTTTGGAATATAAATCTATTCTCTTTAATAACATCCATAATAAAACACTAAATATTTCAGCTTAACACTTCATATTCAGAATAAAATTACTAGAACATGAAACTAGACGATAAAGACTTAAAGATCCTATCTCTTTTACAGGAAGATGCCAACATAAGTAATAAAGAACTTGCGGCAGCAACGGGACTTACGGTAACCCCGGTATACGAAAGGATCAAAAAGCTGAATTTCATGGCGTTACTCAAAAAGAAGGTCTTTATACTCGATCGGAAGAAATTAGGGCTTAATGTCATGGCCCTGGTATTTGTGAATATAGAAAAGCATTCGGAAGAAGGGGCGCTCACGTTTATGAACGGAGTAAAAAAATTCCCCGAGGTCGTGGAATGTCTTCACATTACGGGGGCATATGATTTTCTGCTAAAGGTATACGCCAAGGACATCGATCATTTTCACGAATTCAATTTTAAAAAACTCGCTTCCATCAAGAATGTCCGGCATATGGAAAGCCATTTTGTGATGAACGAAGTCATCAATACAACGAGCTTTCCCCTTTTTGCCTGAAATGTCATGATCTCCCGAACCTCCATTACCGTCATATTCAACGGTCCCTTAGTCTCTTTTGCACAGAACTCGTTGCGGCTTTTCCCGGTTGACTAAAAAATAAATACTTTTGTCCCTCGCCCGAAATCTGTCCGCAATCCTTTCACCATGGAAAAAAGAGAAAAAATACTCGATGCCGCTTTGGGCCTCATTATAAGCCAGGGATTACAGCATACGCCCATGTCGCAGATAGCAGACAGGGCGGAAGTCGGCATGGGCAGTGTGTACAAGCGCTTCAGGAATAAGGAAGATATTGTCAATGGTATTTATGTAAAGATCAAAACAGAAGAAGCTGCGGTGATCTTTGTTAATTACGACAAAAACAATGGGGTTGAAAAAACCTTCCGGGATGTATACGGGCGCATGATCGAATACTTTCTGCAAAACCCCCTGAAGTTTAATTTTATAAGTCAGTACGCCTTTTCGCCTGTCATTGAAAAAAAGACACAGCAAAAGGCCATGTCCCGGTTCCATCCTTTTGACGAAATGTATGCCCGGGGACTGGAACAAGGGCTTTTCAAAGACCTTCAGCCCGGGCACCTCACCTACTTTGTTTTCGGTTCCGTGTGTTATTGGCTGAAGTGTGCTTCCGAACTCCGGATCACGGTAGATCATAAGCTCAGGGCACAGTTCCTGCAAATGGCGTGGGACTCGGTTAAAAAGTAGGAGACCTCCTCATTAACTTTTTTTTAACAAATACTGAACGAATATTCAGTCTGAACCTCATAATTTTGGTCATATGTCTAATTTAAAACACGATAACAATGGCTAAAATTGCGCTAAAAGACAAAGTAACCGTAGTGGCCGGTGGTGCCAAAAACCTCGGCGGACTCATCAGTACTTCTTTTGCCAAAGAGGGATCGGATATACTCATCCATTATAACAGCGACGCCAGCCAACAGGCTGCTGAAGAAACAAAAAAGGAAGTGGAAGCATTGGGACGAAAAGCCGTACTTTTCCAGGCAGACCTGACCAAACCGGATAATGTCGCAGAACTCTTTCGTGTTGCCAAAGAGGAATTCGGACGCGTGGATATAGCGGTTAACACCGTTGGTATGGTATTGCGGAAGCCTATTGCGGAAACGACGGAAGAAGAATACGATTCTATGTTCGGCATCAACTCCAAAGCCGCTTACTTTTTTATCAAGGAAGCCGGAAAGAACCTGGAAAAAGACGGGAAGATCATTACCATAGTCACCTCACTACTCGCGGCTTTCACCGATGGATATTCTACTTATGCGGGAGGTAAAGCCCCCGTAGAACATTTTACCCGGGCTGCCGCCAAAGAATTCGGCACAAAAGGTATTTCCGTTACCGCCATTGGCCCCGGCCCTATGGATACGCCCTTCTTTTACGGACAGGAAACACCGGAACGGGTGGAGTTCCATAAATCTCAGGCCATGAACAGCTTTCTTACGGTCATCGAAGACATTGTACCCATAGTAAAATTCCTGGCCACGGATGGTTGGTGGATTACCGGGCAAACCATTTTTGCCAACGGGGGATATACTACACGATAATCCTACTCCCAAAAACAAGGTGGACATTCGCTTCACCTTGTTTCTTTACCCGGGCCTTCAGGTATATCCGTACTTAGTAACTATAAGAACACAACGAAAATTGCCGCCTAAAAATCAAATGTATGGTTACCGTAACTAAAATCATAAATTCTGCTTTGATTGCCATAGCGGTATTCATGGGACTTAAACAGGGATGGGCCATGCTTTCGGTATCCCCGAAAATGACCGAAATGTTCGGTAAGTGGAACTTTTCCCCGACAGGGCTGAAAATGCTGGGGCTGTTGACCATATGCAGTGCGCTGATGATTTTGTTCTCCAAAACCTTTGTATACGGCAATGTTCTCATGGCATCCACTATACTTCTCATTATAGGTTTCCACCTCAGGGATGGTGACTTAAAAGGAGTGGCCATCGAACTCCCGTTCCTGCTTCTCCATCTCATTATCATATATCTCAAATATCCTTTACCTTTTAAAAACATTCCCAATACCTGAATTATCGAACGATCGAAACGCATTAATACACAACATTAAAATGATATAAACTATGGACACAAGTCAACTCACCCATAAAACCGTTAAGAATGCCTTTGACGCACTGCAAAAGGGAGACAGAGAAACCTGGTCGTCTTTGTTCACTGCCGATGCCGAGTTATACGATGACGGTAACCTCAGGGATCTTAAGGCATTTAATAAAAGCGCTATAGGTCATGAACGCTTTACCTCTGTTGACAAAGTGGAGAATAACGGAAAAGATATCTACGGCCGGTTTCATTCCGATCAATGGGGTGACTTCAAAACATATTTTAAATTCTCCGTGAATGACGACGGAAAAATATACCGACTGGATATCGGGCAGGCCGATTATTAAAATTTGCCGTATTTTTATGGTATTGTGAAAACTAAAGAGGCTATTGCACTTATAGAACCTGCCGGAAACAAGCTGACATCATCCGGAAACTGGGCAGACCTGGGTTGTGGAACCGGGCTGTTTTCCATAGCCCTGTCCTATTACCTGCCAAACGGCAGTACCGTTTTTGCCGTAGATAAAACCAAGTCTTTTCGCCCGGATACCGGGAAGGTAAGGTTTATACAGGCCGACTTTCTTAAAGACACTCTTCCCCTGGAAGAACTGGACGGTATACTGATGGCCAATTCCCTGCATTATGTCAAGGACCAGTCCGTTTTTCTAAGAAGTTTACACCCTTATCTGAAACCGGGCGCTAGGTTCATTATCATAGAATATGACAAAACCGTTCCGGTATCTGCATGGGTTCCCTACCCGGTAAGTTTTGCCCGGCTCGGGCAACTGTTCCGTTCCCTGGGCTACACTTCCGTAGAAAAGATCGGGGAAAAGGCCTCTCTTTACGGGAACGATATGCTCTATGCCGCCCTTATAGCACCTTGAAGCCTATGAAAAAAAACTATTGGAATATCCTCACAAAGAAAAAGTACGAGTTTTTACTCATAGCTTTATTGCTACACCTGTATATCGGCGTCTTCTTTACCAATCTCGAATTTTACGCACATGTGATATGGCCGTTGAATATGATATTGCTCGGAATTTTCAGTATTGGTGTCTTTTCCTGTAAGAACCGTACCTGGCGGGCCATCCGGAATATTCTTTTTGTCCTTGTCGTCGCCATCCCGGCAGCCTCGTCCTTCCTGGAACCCGATGCCTGGTTTATGCAGGTGGTAAGTGCAACCCACATAGCATTTTATATCATTATTTTTATGGAAATTTTACGCTACCTGGTTAAACCCGGAAACATAAGCCTGGATATTGTTTCCGCTTCAGCCTGTGGCTACCTGCTTCTTATTGAGATCGGCATCTTTACCATGCAGCTGGTCTACTACTCCGTCCCGGATTCATTTACCGGGATAGATACGGATAACTTTATTACCATTTACCTGGACCTGGTCTATTTTTGCAATATTACCCTGACCACCATAGGATACGGGGACATCACTCCTAACAATCACTTTTCCAAGCTGACCACTGCCATGCTGGGATTGGCAGGCCAGTTTTATACCGTAGTTCTCATCGGTATTATGATAAGCAAGTACACTTCTATACAAAACAGTAAATAACCAAACCCGAATACTATGCATACCGGAAGCCATTACCGACTCAAAGAATTTTTACTCTGGACACGTCACTCTGTCCTGCTGTTATTTGCCATTGCCTTTATCCCTACCTTTCTCTACGAAATAGTCGGGTGGAAATGGCTGGGAGTTCCATGGGTCCCCGTGGCCCTGATAGGTACGGCCGCAGCTTTTATTGCAGGCTTCAGGAACAATGCCACCTACGACCGCATGTGGGAGGCCCGGAAAATATGGGGAGGCATCGTAAACAGCAGCCGTACCTGGGGAATTATGGTAAAAGATTATACCCGAAACAATGATCCCGAAACAGAAAAAGAAACCCAACGAGTCCTTATTTACCGTCATATAGCCTGGTTGACCGCGTTGCGTTTTCAGCTTCGTATTCCAAAGGGCTGGGAAAATATCCATACCAAAAAATACAACAGCGAATATCGGAAAAAATACTCCGTCCCCGAATGGGAAACCGACCTTGAGCAAGAGCTTAGACCCTATCTTTCCGAAAACGACCGGCAGTACGTATTGGGCAAAAAGAACCGGGCCACACAACTTATAGCCCTTCAATCCCGTCATCTCAGGGAGCTCAACCGGAACGGGCAACTGGACACATTGTGTCTTGTGGAAATGGAAAACGTACTGAATGATTTTTACGTCTTCCAGGGCCAGGGCGAACGTATCAAGAATTTCCCTTACCCCCGGCAATTTGCCAGTATCAATTTATTTTTCATACGTTTGCTGGTGTGGATGCTACCTTTTGGTATGCTTAATGAATTTGACAAACTGGGTGAGCACTGGGTTTGGCTTACCATTCCCTTCAGTATCGTAGTGGGCTGGGTATTCACCTCCCTTGAACAGGTAGGAGAAAGTACGGAAAACCCTTTCGAAGGCAGCGCTAACGATATCCCTATGGCTGCCCTGAGCCGTACCATTGAGATCGACCTGAGGGATATGCTGGATGAAACGGAATTGCCACCTGCCATAGAGCCGGTAAATAATATATTAATGTAATTCGTCGCGCAAATGGAATTAACCAAAGTTTTTGAAAACAACAAAAAGTGGATCGCAAAAAAACTGGAAACCGATGCCGGTTATTTTGAGAAACTATCCAAAGGACAAAGTCCCGAAATCCTGTACATAGGATGCTCCGACAGCAGGGTTACGGCCGAAGAACTGATGGGGGCCCAACCGGGAGAAGTATTCGTACATCGTAACATTGCCAACATGGTAATCAGTATAGACCTCAATGTAATGTCCGTGATCAATTATGCCGTCAACCATTTAAAAGTGAATCATGTGGTTGTATGTGGCCATTACTTCTGCGGAGGTGTAAAAGCTGCCATGCAATCCGAAGACTTAGGCATACTGAATCCGTGGCTACGGAATATCAGAGATGTGTACCGCCTGCACAAAAGAGAACTCAACACTATTACGAACGAGACCGACAGGTACAACCGTCTTGTAGAGTTGAATGTACAGGAACAGTGTATCAACCTCATCAAAACCGCTGCAATACAGAAAGCCTATAAAGAACGCGGCCTTAAAGTTCACGGTTGGGTCTTTGATATCCACAGCGGAAAACTCATAGACCTTAAGATCGATTTCGACAACCTTCTAAAAGATATTATGGAAATATACAACCTGGAGAAATAAATCTGATAATAGCATCGGGAAGGGGAGACAAAACCTTAACTATCCTTCCCGATGAATTTTTCTTTAAAATATCCGTAACACACTAATTCCAAACCTATTTAAGCCGGATGCACATACGAAAGTTGTATTCCGTTCCAAAAATATAATTTTGTTATATACTAAATTTTAGTATATTCGCTACAATTAATGTGCACGAACACATGATTTGAATCCAAAAATGGCCAGGGAGGGAATTCTCCTTCCGAATAAAAATATGTGTGTTGAGTAGAGATCAGGTGTGGGAATATTTTGTGCGTTCCCGCCCTGATCTTTTAAATTTTCATCTTTTACCGGTTCCTTTAAAATATGAAACGAAGAAACTTTATAGAAATTATATCCGCAGGTACTGCCGGTATCTCTTCCCTTTTTGCCACACCATTGCTTGCAGCCCCCGGGACAAAAAACACGATGAAAAAGGAAGGTCCCATATTAAAAATCGCACATATTACCGATGTCCATATCCGTCCGGAAGAAGACGCTCCGCAGCGCTTCAGGCAATGCTTAAAGGAAGTCCGCAAGCTCGGTGTAGATTTTTTTCTCAATGGCGGGGACTCCATTTATGCTGCCGATTACGATCACATTACCCGTGAAAGGGTAAATGAACAATGGGATATATGGAAAACTTGTCTAGAGGAAATCGAAGGGGAACGTATATACAGTTGTATTGGTAATCATGATATATGGTGGGCTGCACCGGATAAGAAGGATGCCATGTACGGTAAGGATCACGTGGTAAAATGCCTGGATATTCCCGGCCGGTTCTACAGTTTTTCCGAAAAGGGATGGCATTTTATTGTACTCGACGGAAATAATACATCCGTATCCCTGGACGAAGAACAATTCCAATGGTTAGAAAAAGAACTGGAGCAACTAAAGGAAAACACGCCCGTTCTCATTATGTCGCACTACCCTATCCTGGGCGTAACCCCATATTGGGAAGGCGGTATGCATGCTGATTATGCCGAACTCAAAGCCTTGTTTTACAAACACAGGGACAAGGTAAAAATATGTCTCAGCGGACATCAGCACCTGCTGGACAGTGTTACCTATAACGGGGTTTCCTATTTCTGCAACGGTGCCATGAGCGGGTTCTGGTGGGAAAAAGGGGATAAAAGCTCCGCAGCGCAGGGCTATTGCCAGGAAACTCCCCCGGGATATGCTATCCTGGAACTCTATGCCGACGGAACATTTACCAATACTTATATTCCGCACAGTTATTAACGCTAATTAAGGGTCAGATTTTTGTTTTAGTTAAAGATCAATTAGTTGTGGTTTTTCAATAAAAAAATAGTCGAGTTATTAGGTTACCGAGTAATTGAGTTATTCAGTTTATAGGTATTGCCTAAATAACTCAATAGCTTAATAACCAATAACTAAAGTGCAATTTCATTCTTTATCAAAATATGCTCCTGAAGGTTATAAAGATTGAATTTCAACCCTTAATTCACATTATTAACGCACGATACTATAATCCGAATACTCATGAAATATATCAGAAATATTTTTTTATGTATGGCCCTTGTAGCCATATTCTCCTGTAAAGACGACCACAAAGCGGTTGAATTTACCTTAATGACCTATAATATTTATCACGGAGAGAACTATTACAAACGAGGAGAGAGCAATATCTCAGGCATTGCTTCTGTTATCCGGGATATCCGTCCCGATTTTGTCGCCTTACAGGAAGTAGACAGTATGACCATACGTACTGCCGGGTTCAATGACGGGGAGAAAAAAGACCTTGTCAAAGGATTGGAAACCCTTACCGGAATGCACGGAACCTTTGGTAAAGCCATTGATTATAGCGAAGGTGGTTATGGCGAAGGGCTGTTAACGGCAAAACCGGCAGAAACGGGAATTATCCATTTACCAACACCCAAAGGAGGGGAAGGAAGAGCGCTTGTATATGCTACATATGCCTACGACGAAGGAAAGAAAATAACTTTTGCCGCTACCCACCTCTGTCATGAATATGAAGAAAACCGGTTAGCACAGGCTCAGGCCATCAACAATTTCCTTTTGAAACTGGACCATCCCGTGGTCCTTGCCGGAGACCTGAATTTCAGGGAAAATTCCGCTCCTTACGAGGTTCTGAAACCAAACTGGACCGATTCGGCCAAAGCGTTCGGGGCACCTGAGTTTACCATCCCGGCGGATGCTCCCCGGTCGCGGATAGATTACATATGGCTGAGCAAAAACAGCAACTGGAAAATCGCGTCTGTCGACGTTCGCAAAACAGACTATTCGGATCACATGCCTGTTGTTGTAAAAGTCTCCTTACAGCAATAAATCACTTATCATTAAACACAAAAGAGCCGGGCACATAACACCCGGCTCTTTCCACTTACACTAACACAAATAAAATAGAGGAAAAATAGTTCTCTATCTCAATCTTCTCCTTGATTATGCAGCAGGGAGATCCCCTTTTTCCTTAACCGGAAGGGAGGATGTTCCCATGAGGAATTTATCTACATGATGTGCCGCTTCCCTGCCTTCGGATATGGCCCATACAATCAACGATTGTCCTCTTCGCATATCGCCGGCAACAAAGACGTTCGGCACATTGGTCTGGTAATTTTCACCTTTAATATTCGTCCGGGCATCCAGTTTGAGTCCCAGTTGTTGTCCGAGCGTTTTTTCCGGTCCGGTAAACCCGAGTGCCAGCAAGGCCAGGTCGCAGGGCCATTCTTTTTCCGTACCTTCCACTTCTTTGAGCTGCGGACGTCCGCCGGGAACTTTAACCCATTCCACCTCTATGGTTTTCAGGGCTTTTAAGTTACCCTTATCATCTTTTATGAATTCCTTTGTCGCAATACTCCAGTTCCTGTCGCAACCTTCTTCATGGGAAGAAGTGTTTTTCAGGGTAAACGGCCAGAAAGGCCACGGGTTTTCAGCTGATCTTTCCTCAGATGGCATAGGCAGGATCTCAAAATTGGTCACCGATTCTGCTCCATGACGATTTGAAGTTCCTACACAGTCCGACCCGGTGTCTCCACCACCAATCACAATAACATGTTTCCCTTTAGCGTGAAGGTCTTTGACCGGTTCTTCCTCTCCGTCTACCACTTCGTTATTTCTCTTGAGGAATTCCATAGCCTGTACCACTCCTTCGGCATCTGCCCCGGGAATAGGCAGTCCTCTCCTGTCGGTAGCACCACCACACAGTACTATGGCATCATATCCCTTCAGTTCTTCCACATCGTAATTAACCCCCACATGAACCCCGGTCTTAAATTCGATACCTTCTTCTTCGAGTATGGTCAGCCTGCGGTCTATGATGTGTTTTTCCAGTTTAAAATCCGGGATACCGTAGCGAAGTAGTCCGCCGGCTTTTTTATCTCTTTCGAAAACAGTAACGGTATGTCCTGCCCGGTTCAGTTGCTGCGCGGCGGCAAGTCCTGCCGGTCCGGAACCAATCACCGCTACCTTTTTACCGGTACGTTCTTTTGGCGGATCTGCTTTTATCCAGCCTTCCTTGAATCCCCGTTCTACGATATATTTTTCAATAAGTTCTATAGCAACAGGAGGATTAATGATCCCGAGAACACAAGCGGATTCGCATGGCGCCGGGCATAACCTGCCCGTAAATTCGGGGAAGTTATTTGTTGCGTGAAGTATGTCCAACGCCCTGATCCAGTTATTCTGATATACCGCATCGTTAAAATCGGGGATCAGGTTTCCCAGCGGGCAACCGCTGTGGCAAAAGGGTATTCCGCAATCCATACACCTTCCCCCCTGCTCGTTCAGTTCACTTTCGGTAAGATCTACGGTAAACTCTTCGTAATTCTGAACCCGTTTTTTAACTTCTATATAGTTTTCAACTTTTCTGTCATATTCCAAAAAGCCTCTTAGTTTTCCCATGGTCGTTGTCTTTTTATTGCCCTTACTTATTTATTCCGGTAGACAGCCGCTATCAGCTATTTACATTTGCCATTAATTCCTCACTGTCCAGTGCTTTTTCCCTGGCCAGTCTTTCCAGCGCTTTTTTGTATTCTACAGGCATTACCTTGATAAATTTGTTTTTCTGCGCTTTCCAGTTGTCCAGGAGTCGTTTTGCCAACGGACTTTCGGTATAGAGATAATGGTTTTCCACCAGTTGTCTTACCTCATCCATATCTTCGGACGAAGGTTCTTCCAGTTCCACCATTTCCAGGTTGAAATTGTGTTCGTCTATTTCGTTGGAACCGTTGTAGATATAAGCTGTACCACCACTCATTCCGGCAGCAAAATTCCTTCCGGTCTTCCCGAGTATGACGGCTATTCCTCCGGTCATATATTCACAACCGTGATCACCGATACCTTCCACTACGGCTTTAGCGCCGGAGTTCCTCACACAAAAACGCTCACCTGCTATTCCGTTGATGTACGCCTCTCCGGTAATCGCTCCGTACAATGCCACGTTACCTATAATGATATTTTCTTCAGGTTTAAAAGTGGCTTTTTCGGGTACTCTTACTACCAGTTTACCTCCCGAAAGGCCTTTCCCGAAATAATCATTGGTGTTCCCATTCACCACCATGGTAAGTCCGTGTGTGGCGAACGCTCCGAAACTCTGCCCGGCAGACCCGGTAAATTTCAGGGTAAGCGTATCTTCGGGGAGGCCGTGGGCCCCGTGAATTTTGGAAATCTCATTACTGAGAATCGCCCCGGTAGTACGATTGGTATTGTTGATAATAAAGCACTGCTCCATTTTTTCTTTCCTGTACACTGCCGGGTGGGCCTTGCTCAGTATATCGAAATCCAGGACATTTTCCAGTTCGTGGTCTTGTTTCTTCGTATTATACAGGTCTACATGATCTCCAACCCGGGGTTTGTAGAGTATTTTAGAGAAATCTATTCCCTGTGCCTTGTAATGATCTACCGCCCGGTTCATGTCCAGCTTCTCGCTTTTCCCCACCATTTCGTTAATGGTGCGGAAACCGAGGTCGGCCATGATCTGCCGCAATTCCTGGGCTACGAAATACATGAAATTGATAACGTGCTCCGGGGTTCCCGTAAAGTTTTTGCGCAGCTCCGGGTCCTGGGTGGCGATACCTACCGGACAGGTATTCAGGTGGCATGCACGCATCATAATACATCCGGAAGCAACCAGGGGTGCAGTGGCAAAACCGAACTCCTCGGCCCCGAGCAAACAGGCAATAGCAACATCGCGCCCGGTTTTCAACTGTCCGTCACACTCCAGCACTATCCTGTTCCTGAGATCATTGAGAACCAGTGTTTGCTGTGCTTCTGCGATTCCGAGTTCCCAGGGAAGTCCGGCATGCCGGAGGGAGGTCAAAGGCGATGCCCCGGTGCCTCCGTCATAACCGGAAACCAGGATAACATCCGCTTTGGCCTTGGCCACACCGGCGGCTATCGTACCTACACCTACTTCGGATACCAGTTTTACATTGACCCTGGCTTCGCGGTTGGCATTTTTGAGATCGTAAATAAGCTGGGCCAGGTCTTCTATAGAATAGATATCGTGGTGCGGGGGCGGAGAGATCAACCCTACATACGGGGTCGAATTCCTTACTTTGGCTACCCACGGGTATACCTTAGGGCCGGGAAGTTGTCCTCCTTCCCCGGGCTTTGCTCCCTGGGCCATTTTTATCTGTATTTCCTTAGCATTGGTCAGGTAATTGATAGACACTCCAAACCTACCGGAAGCTACCTGTTTGATGGCGCTGTTCTTCCAGGTTCCGTCCATATCTTTGTGGAACCTTTTCGGGTCCTCTCCGCCTTCTCCGGAGTTGCTTTTTCCCCCGATACGGTTCATCGCAATAGCGAGGTTTTCATGAGCTTCCTGGCTGATAGAGCCAAAAGACATGGCCCCGGTCTTAAAACGCTTTACGATTTCGGTCCAGGGTTCCACTTCTTCCAGCGGAACAGGGTTTAGATTCCTGAACTTAAACATACCGCGAAGTGTCATGAGCCGTTCGCTCTGCTCATTGATGATATCGGAATATTCTTTAAAGCTCTCGTATTTATTGGTACGCACCGCCTGTTGCAGTTTAGCTACGGAAGCAGGATTGAACATATGCCGCTCCCCGTTTCTTCGCCAACGGTAATCACCTCCTATATCCAGGTTGAGATCGGCAGATATCTTCTCTTTTTCAAAAGCCGTATCATAGCGCTTGCGGATTTCTTTCTCTATTTCATAAAGTCCTATACCTTCTACCCGCGTGGCGGTATTGCAGAAGTATTTGTCCACAAGTTTTTTATTGAGGCCCAAAGCTTCGAATATCTGGGACCCCCTGTAGGAATGCAATGTAGATATTCCTATTTTGTTCATGATCTTTACGATCCCCTTTCCGATGGCCTTATTAAAATTCTTAACCGCTTTTTCCGCACTCTCTGCAACAATGTCTTCATTGGCTACGAGCTCCGCGATAATTTCGTTTACCAGGTACGGATTGATAGCACTTGCCCCGTAACCGAACAGCATGGCAAAATGATGTGGTTCTCTCGGTTCTGCGGATTCTACAATGATACCAACGGAAGACCGTTTCCTGAGTTTTTTCAGGGAATGGTGTACAAAAGAGCACGCCAGTATCGCGGGGATAGGAGCATATCCTTTTTCCACATTCCGGTCGGATAGTATAATAACATTCGACCCTTCGTCTATCGCTGCGGATATCTCGGAAATCATGGTGTCCAACCTGGATTCGAGTCCGTTCAATCCCTTTTCTACTTCATAAAGTACGGAGATGGACCTGGCTTTAAAATCCGGGTGTTCTATATACTTAATCTTATCGAGGTCCTCGTTGGAAATTACGGGATTCTGAATACGCAGTTTTTTCGCCTGTTCCGGGACAACATCAAAGATATTCCGGTCCCCTCCTATGGAAAGGCTTATATCTGTTACAATCTCCTCCCGGATACCGTCCAGCGGCGGATTGGTCACCTGGGCGAAGAGTTGTTTAAAGTAGTTGTAAAGCAGTTGTGGTTTTTCCGAAAGTACGGCAAGAGGGGTATCAAATCCCATGGAGCCGATAGCTTCCTTAGCTTCGGTGGCCATCGGGGTGATAATGGTCTTTATATCTTCCAGGGTATAGCCGAAAAGTTTTTGCCTGGTGTGGATATCCTCTTTTTCCACCGGTGTTTTATTTCCCGTATAAGGAATACTGGCCAACGGAAGAAGATTTTCGTCCAGCCATTTGCGGTAAGGTCTTTGTGAAGTGATCTCTTTTTTTACTTCTTCATCTCCTATGATACGACCTTCGTTCATATCAACAAGGAACATACGGCCGGGTTCCAGACGACCGTGGTATTCCACATTCTCGGGTTTTATATCAATTACCCCGGTTTCGGATGACATTATTACATATCCGTCCTTGGTCACCGTATACCTGGAAGGACGCAATCCGTTCCTGTCCAGCAGGGCTCCTATATAGTTCCCGTCCGTAAACGGAATGGAGGCCGGGCCGTCCCAGGGCTCCATGATACAGGCGTTGTATTCGTAAAATGCTTTCTTGGTATCGTCCATAGACTGGTGTTTTTCCCAGGCTTCCGGTACCATCATCATCATAGCTTCGGGTAAGGACCTTCCGGTTTGTAATAATAATTCCAATACCATGTCCATAGAAGCCGAGTCGGACTTACCTTCCAACACTATCGGGGGGATATCTTTCAGGTCTTCTCCGAAGATCTCACTTTTGAACAGTTCTTCACGGGCCTTCATCCTGCTCAGGTTCCCTTTGAGGGTATTGATTTCCCCGTTGTGACACATATACCGGAAAGGTTGTGCGAGATCCCAGGTGGGGAACGTATTGGTAGAGAACCGTTGGTGCACCAAAGCAAGCTTGGTTACCACATCAGGTTCGTTAAGATCTTTGTAGTACCTGTTAATATCCTGGGGCATCAACAGACCTTTGTAAATTATGGTTGTAGTAGACAGGCTGGTAAAATAAAAAAAGTCCGCTTCAGAAAAACCGGACTGAAGCACCTGGTGTTCCGCAATCTTACGGGCAGCGTATAATTTGGCATTAAATTCACTTTCGGAAAGGTCTTTTCCGTTTTTACCAACAAAAACCTGCATGATGGTTGGCTCGGATTCCGCCGCTATTGCCCCGATACAATCGTGATCTACCGGAACTTTTCTCCAGCCAATGATATGCAGTCCCTGCCTGGCTACATTCTCTTCGAATATCCTGGTACATACTTTAACCTGGTTTGCGGATTTGGGCAAAAAAAGCATTCCTACGGCATACTCCTTGTACTCCGGGAGTTCAAAGCTACATGCTTTCTTAAAAAAATCATGGGGTATTTCAATCAATATACCTGCACCATCTCCCGTTTTGCCGTCCGAACTAACAGCTCCTCTATGTTCCAAACGGATCAGGATATCCAGGGCCTTATGAATAATATCATTGGTCCTTTTTCCTTTCAGGTTACAAATAAAACCTGCTCCGCAATTGTCATGTTCAAACTCCGGGGAATAAAGTCCTTGCTGCTTAAGTTTCATATCTCTAAATGATTGGTGTTTAAAAAATCATCAACGAAATTAACACATATACATAAAATTACGCATACGATTTTAGAATTGACACAAATTAATTCGTGTTTCTTAAAATATCATTGATGATAATCTAAAAACATTACTCAGGACAGAGGAAATTACAGATATCTTATTTTGAGCACATTTTTTAAAGGAACCCCCTCAAAATATAGCTAAACATCGTTTTAAATCATAAAAAAATACAATATACCCCTAAACAAAATAATATCAAAGTAGTTTAAATGTAAAAATGAAAAGACACCCCCCTTCAAAAGAAGGGTTTTAAAAAACAAAAAGGAGAAAAGCGCTGAATTTACAGCATGCTTTTCTCCATCCGGCTTATTATCCTCTTGAATAGATTCTCGTATACATCCGAATACTAAAATCAGAATAGCCTCACGAATATGAGGAAAATTCTCTATTCTTCTATGTTTTACTGCCAGCCACCGCCAAGGCTGCGGTATAATTCGACATTGGCGAGTAGTATTTGCATTTTTATATCAATGAGCCCCAGTTCGCTATCAAGGGCATCACTTTGGGCTGTGATCACTTCCAGATAATTAGCAAATCCACTTCTAAAGAGGAGGGCAGCATCTGTAACTCCTCTCTGGGTAGTGTTTAACCGTTCTTGTGTAAGAACGTGTTCTTCTTCTAGTTTATCTAAGGTTATCATGGCATCGGACACTTCTCTCACTGCATCGATAATAGTCTCTTTAAAGTCCAGCTGGGCCAGTTGCCGCCTCGCCAATGCCTTTTTGTAATTCGTCTTTAGTTTTCGCTGTTGAAATATTGGCTGAAAAATAGCACCGTTAATCACGGCAAACAAAGATTCCGCCGGGGTTGAGAACAGCTTATTCGGTTGATAGGAATCAAGCCCCATACTGGCATCGATGGTAAGAGAAGGATATTTCAATGCCTGGGCGATCCCCACTTGCGCATTGCTCGCTATCAACTCATATTCCGAAGCTGCCACATCAGGACGGTTTTGTAAGAGCTCCATAGGCACCCCTGTATTGTAGTTCCCCTTGAACTCGGCATTGTCCAAATGCCCATGAATCTCTATGGGTTGTGGTTCTCTTCCGAGCAGGGCATTCAGCCTGTTTTCCTGAAGTGCGTACTCCCGTTCTATTTGTGGTATAAGCGCTTCAAATCTCAGTTTCTGTGATTTGGTCTGACGTACAGCCAGCGAGGTAGCCTCTCCGGCCTCGTACTGCAATTCAACAATTCGCAGTGTATTTTCATTGAGGTTGAGGTTTCGCTCTGCCACTGCCAGTTCTGCTTTGAGCTTTAGCAATTCGTAATATGTAGAAGCCACTTCTGCGACCAACGCGGTCTGCACCGCCTTCTTAAATTCTTCGCTTTGCATATAAGCCGCACGGGCAGCATCTTTTTTCCAGCGAAGCTTTCCCCAGAGCCCAACTTCCCAACTGGAACTTACTCCGACATTATAGGACAGGCGCTCTGTATACATACTTGTAGGCGGGTTCTCTCCATGAATCCTCCGTCCGCGATTGGATCCGTAATTATTGTGATTCAAACCCCGATAATCCCTGGTATAGCCAGGCCCAACTCCAAGCGAAGGGTAAAAACTTGCTCTGGCTTGCAACAGATCTTGCCGACTCATTTCCAGAACCTGAACCGTTCTCTGCATATCTATATTATTGATCAGTGCGGTATCGATCAAAGAAACCAGGTCATAATCCCCAAAAAACTCTATCCACTTCATCTTTGCCAAGGGGATACTGTCCAGGCTATCCGAAACAACACTATCCAGCCTGCTTATACTTCCGTTATATTCTTCAGGGAGCACATCAAAATCGGGTCTTTTATACGGATCCCCTACCTTACAGCCCGTTACAGCTGCCAGGAGAAGAACCACTATACCTAGTCTTTTTATATTTTTTGCCAACATGGATTTATCTGTATATTAATTTTAATGGTCAAATTATCTTTACTCATCCTCCGTTGTCTGTATATTAAACCGGTCGTGCAGATTCTGGAAAATATACGCAAGGACCGGAATAATGAAAATCCCCAGGAAAATTCCGGACAGCATTCCTCCGGCCGTACCTATACTCACTGACTTATTCCCTTGGGCAGAAGAGCCCACCGTGAACATCAGCGGTATCAGTCCGACGGTAAATGCAAGGGACGTCATAATGATAGGCCTCACCCGTAAAGCACTGGCTTCCATGACAGCATCGCGTACCTGTAATCCTGATTTCCTTTTTTGCGATACAAATTCCACAATAAGGATGGCATTCTTTGCCAAAAGTCCGATAAGCATTATTATACCTACCTGCACATATATGTTATTGTCTATACCCGCCAGGTTTATGGCAGCAAATACACCAAAAATACCTGTAGGAAGGGACAGTATTACTGCCATGGGCAACCAGAAACTCTCATACTTGGCCGCAAGGATAAAATACACCAGTACTATACTCATAATAAATATCATAATGGTATCTGATCCCGAATTTTTCTCTTCCAGACTCATCCCCGTCCATTCGTAACTGAGATTGGGAGGGAGCTTCGCCGCCACTTCTTCTACGGCTTTCATGGCATCGTTTGTACTATACCCCTTTGCCGGAGTAGCACTTATCTTCACCGCGGTATACAAATTGTACCTTCTCACGATCTCCGGACCAAAAGTCTGTTCCAAAGAAACCAGGGTGTTTAAGGGCACCATTTCTTCCTTGTTATTTTTTACAAATATGGAATTAATAGCTCTGGGATCTTTCCTGAACTGAATATCTGACTGTGCAAACACCTGGTATTGACGTCCGAAACGATTAAAATCACCTATCCGCAGTCGACCGAAATACCCTTGCACGACCCTCATCATCTCTTTTACGCTCACTCCAAGTTTTTTAGCCTTATCATAGTCTATGGTAATCTTATACTGCGGGTAATTAATATCAAAAGAAGAGAATGCTCCTTCTATTTCCTTTCGTTGAACAACATCATTAATAAACTCATTGGAAGCCTGGTTAAAATCACTGAGATCACCACCTTCCCTGTCCTGCAGCACAAACTCCAATCCGCTAAAATCCCCGAATCCCTGTACTGTAGGTCTCGGGTAAATGTAGATACTGGCGTCAGGAATAACAGCTGACAGTTTTTCGGTCAAGTCACCGATAATCTCTTCCATATCTTTGACCTTCCCTCTTTCCTTAATCTCCTTTAGTTTAATATATGCCAATCCGAAAGAGGAGCTCCGGGCAGCATTTTCCAAAATATTAGCTCCGGAAACAGTATTTACCCCCGCTATTGCGGCGTGTTTCTGTAATACAGAATCTGCTACTTTCAAGGCACTTGTTGTCCTGTGCAGGGAAGATGCCGGAGGCATTCCTATAGAAAGCGTAAGAAAGCTATCGTCTTCCGTAGGGATAAACGCTTTTGGAGCCAGGTTAGAGAGTAAAACAGTTAATACAACAATAACTACCAATCCTCCTACGGACAGCCACTTGTGGTTAATGGTCCATGTTAAGATCCTAAGGTATCTGCTCACAAATTTGTCGAAAACAGTATCGAATTTCCTAAAGCCTTTATCCCTTACAATTTTTGCTTTCCGCAAACGTCTGGAACGGCTAATACGTTCCAATATCTTTCCTTTGCTCTTTTTACTGCCATTGCGTTCTTTAAAGAACAAAATAACCAATACGGGGCCCAGGGTAAGTGCGTTTACCGCTGATATCAATACAGCAAAAATAATAGTATAGGCAAATTCCTGGTAAAAGACCCCTACCGGCCCTTTTAAGAAGGCAACGGGAATAAACACAGCCGCAATTACAATGGTAATAGATATTACAGCTCCCGTGATCTCATCCATAACGGCATTTACGGCCTGTCTTACAGCCATTCCCTGCTTATGCATCTTTTCGTGTATGGCCTCCACCACCACTATGGCATCATCCACCACGATACCGATGGCCAGTACTATAGAAAACATACTGAGTACATTCATGGTTCCTCCTATAAGCTGCAGGAAGAAGAAGGTTCCTAACAGGGAAACCGGAATGGTAATGGCTGTAATAATAGTGATCCGAATATCCTGCAAAAAGATAAATACTACGAGGAATACCAGGATAAAAGCCTCAACAAGCGTGTGCATCACCTGATCCATAGATTCATCTATCTGCTTCCTCACACTGTAGGCAATATCGTATTTCATTCCCTCGGGGAAATACTGGGCGCGTTCTTCAAGCACTTCACGTACTCTCCCATCTATCTCTTTGGCATTAGACCCCTCCATCTGAACTACGTCTATCGTTACCCCGGGCATACCATCTACCTTATTATCACTACCGTAGTTACTGGCGCCGAATTCCAGCCTGGCAATATCCTTAAGACGCAACAGAGAACCATCGCTGGTAGCCTTGATCACAAGATTTTCGTACCTGTCCGGTGTACTGTACCTCCCTTCGTGCCGAATCACGGTTTCGAAGACCCCCTCGGCATCTTCTCCGAACTTACCGGGAGCAGCTTCGAAACTCTGGTCGCGTATCTGCTCGATCACATCTTGGGGAGTGAGATCATAACCCGCCATTTTTTCAGGATTGAGCCAAACCCGCATCGCATAGTCCCTGGATCTCAGTATATCTGCCTTGGCTATCCCTTCAACACGTTTTAATGCTCTTCGGACATCGCGTTTTACATAGGCTTGCAGGAAAGTCTCATCATAAGAAGGATTTTCACTGTAAAAATTGATAGTCATGATACTACCCTTCAACCGTTTCATGACGGAAATCCCTGCCTCCACAACTTCGGGAGGAAGGAACTCGGTTACCTCAGAAACACGGTTCTGCACATTTACCGCCGCAATGTCGGCATTTGTCCCCGGTTCAAAATATATGTTAATACTACCGGTACCAGCATTGGTAGCAGAGGAGCTGATATAGGTCATCCCTTCCACCCCGTTGATAGCTTCTTCTATAGGCAATAACACAGAACTAGCTATGGTCTCCGCGTTTCCTCCGGGATATTTTACGCTTACGCTTACACTCGGAGGCGCTATTTCGGGAAGTCGTTCTACAGGAAGGTTGGTAATAGCCATCACCCCGGCAAGTACCAGGAGAATAGAGATTACCATGGACAATACCGGCCTTTCTATGATTTTTTTTATCATTATTTACACGTCTTTCTTTAAGTTATTCGGATAAAGGTTAGAATGAAAATGAGATTCAATACTAATACTCCCCTTTTTTAACAGGGGCTACTTTAACACCAGTAGCCAATTTGCCAAGGCCGGAAATCACTACCCTGTCTCCAGGAGAAATACCTTCTCCTTTTATGATGTAGTTTTCTCCTGAAATACCTTCAATTTCAATTTCCTGTCTTTCCGCAGTATCGTCGTCTTTCAACGTAAAGACAAACTTTTTATCCTGAATAGAAACCGTAGCTCCCTGGGGCACCAACATGGCCTCAGGATAGATTTGCTCCATCAGAACTTTACCGCTATTTCCCAGCCTGAGAAGGGTATCGGGATTATGGAATTTGGCCCGGAGCGATATAGATCCCGTAGAACGGTCTATCTGCCCGGAGGTAGCATCTACTATACCGGGGTGGTCATAGACAGAACCATCGGCCAGAACCAATTTAACATGGGGATTCATCCGCTTGGAAGAAGATGTGCTGTCTCTTTTCATCCGCTGGTAATACAGGTAATCGGATTCACTCATGGAAAAGTAGATATAGACATCATTAACGTTAGACAACACCGTTAAAGGATCGGTATCCGTTTGTTTTACCACGTTTCCCACTGATTTCGGGAATCTGCCTACAAAACCACTTACCGGAGCCTTGATCGTGGTAAATTCCATTTTTATCCTTGTGTTCGCAGCCATGGCCTGCGCTCTGTCCAGTGAAGATTGAGCCACTTCATAATCGGCCTGTGCTGTTTTTTGCTGTACTTCGGAGATTACTTCATTATCAATAAGCGGTTGCAGACGGTCGAGCTCGGTCTTGGCTTTCCGCAATTTTGCCTTTTCCAAAGCTACATTTGCCTGGGCATTTTTAAGGTCTTCCAGGTAGGGCTGCTGGTTTATTTTAAACAAAGGCTGCCCTTTTTCCACGTAATCCCCTTCGTCTACATAAATATGTTCCAGTATTCCGTCTACCTGGGGACGTATCTCCACATCCTCTACCCCTTCTACAGAGCCAAGATATTGAAATGGCACTGCAGCCGAGGTTTCCTTCAAGGTAATGACAGGAAGGGGTATACCGGTATCTTCCTCTTCTTTTTCCCTGCAACTTATAAGGCTAAGGGAAAAAAGGAAAAAAGAAAGTACCGGGATTAATACGGTTCTGAGTGTTGCGTTAGTATTCTTTTTCATTTGTTTATGATTGCAATTTTAAAGTTGTTGTAAATATCAATAGAGGTGCCAAGTTTCACAGAATTCCATAGCTTATTTAAAATTACTGAAAAACAAACATTTAAGCAACATCATATCTTTTAACAAAACGTAAAAGGTGTATAACTTTCGGGGTAGAAGCAGTGTGCATTGTGTAAATTTTACTCACTTTGTACTGTGCCCTGTTCCGGATATTTATTCATTTCTTTATACGGGACTTTCGTTACTTGAAAATTAAGAGCCTGATATCTGTCTATACAACATTCAGTGAAAATAACACCGTCTGTCACGATATAAGGTACACCTTATTACTACTCCTGATAAGATTCGCCAAAATCCTTTTTGATCACAATACCGTTTACAGACGGTCGGTGACATGATATCTTTCCTTTTTAAATGGCGATACACGATGGGTCCGACTAGATATGACTGTCCAACTGCAAATACCAGATCAGGCACACCTATACGATTTAATATCAAATAAATAATGTATAGTCTTTACACACTTTCACACCTGGTACACACGAGATATTACACATATTTCATTCTCTCACATTCCATCAAAATAAAATAAAACTCTGATAAACAGAAAATTATCCGCATGAGTCCGAAATCTTCCGAAAGATGGCATCAAATTTTCAATGTATCAGACACAAACAAAGTTTAACCTTAAAATCTTAATAGTCATGAAAAAGTTAGTTTTAGCAGCAGCATTAGTTTTAGGAGGATTTGCTACCCAGGCAGCAACTACCATAGACGCTAACGAGAATGTAGTAATTGCAGTTAACCAGGAAGAGTTTACGGAAATTTCAGCGGATGAAGTTCCTTCTGCCATTACAGAAGCTTTGGAGAGAGATTATGCCGGAGCTACTATAGACAAGGCATCTGTAAATGAAGCAAAAGAGTATAAACTGGAAATTACCATGGGTGAGCAAACCGGTGTGCTTTATGCTAATGAAAACGGAGAATGGATACAAAAATAATTCGTATTTCACATTAGAGTAAACAAAAAGAGGTTGTCAAAGCAGCCTCTTTTTTTATTCCGGTAATCCGCAACAGTTATCCAAATATCCTTTTTTGCGCCCTGAACATATAATTCCAGGTAATCAACGTATTGTTTAATCCGGATCTGAAATTCTGCATTGCATAATGTAAAAAATATGTTCCGACATATTCGTTGGTCTCCGGAACGTATAAAATATCTTTTTATAAAAACCAAACCTCACAATGGCCAAATTCAATACCATATCTGCTATTTCGTTTTCATAGAAAGCTAAAAAAGAGGTCCGGAATTTCATCTGCCACTTTAATCCTTTAAGATACTCCTGGAAATAACAATTTTCTGTATTTCCGATGTCCCTTCGTAGATCTGGGTGATCTTGGCATCGCGCATCAGCCGTTCCACATGATATTCCTTCACATAACCATTACCCCCGTGTATCTGTACCGCCTCTATCGTAGTATCCATCGCCACCTGCGATGCATATAATTTAGCCATTGCCCCGGACAGGTCATAATCATTTCCGTTATCCTTATCCCAGGCAGCTTTCATTACCATGTGACGGGCCGCTTCTATTTGTGTATGCATATCAGCCAGCTTAAAGGCGATAGCCTGGTGATTACAAATTTCAGTACCGAAAGACTTTCTTACTTTAGAATACTTCCTGGCCAGTTCATAAGCGCCGGAGGCAATGCCCAATGCCTGGCTGGCAATACCTATACGCCCCCCGGCCAAAGTTCTCATAGCAAATTTAAACCCGAAACCATCCTCTCCTATACGGTTTTCTTTAGGCACCTTTACATCGTTAAATATCAGGGAATGCGTATCACTACCACGAATACCGAGTTTTTGTTCTTTGGGACCTATCTCAAATCCGTCCATTCCCTTCTCGACGATCAGGACATTAATACCATGATGTTTTTTTCCGGCATCGGTCTGGGCTATAACCAGGTAAACGCTGGCAGTCCCTCCATTAGTGATCCAGTTTTTGGTTCCGTTGAGGATATAGTGATCACCTTTATCAATCGCCGTGGTCTTTTGAGACGTGGCATCGCTTCCCGCTTCGGGTTCGGAAAGGCAAAAAGCTCCGATGATCTCTCCTTTTGCCAGGCGAAGCAGGTATTTCTGCTTCTGTTCTTCCGTACCATAACGCTCCAGCCCCCAGCACACCAGGGAATTGTTCACACTCATCACCACCGAAGCGGAAGCATCTATCCTGGATATTTCTTCCATAGCAAGAACGTAGGATACGGTATCCAGTCCGCTACCTCCGTAATCCGGAGAAACCATCATTCCTAAAAATCCCAGTTCTCCCATTTTACGGACCTGCTCCGTAGGAAACTTTTGTTTTTCATCTCTTTCTATAACGCCGGGCAACAATTCATTCCTGGCAAAATCCCTTGCCGCATCGCGGATCATAAGCTGTTCTTCGGTAAATGTAAAATCCATTTTCTTATAATGATTATTTGTTTCAAACCACACAAATTAATGAAAAATATGTATAAAAAACCGATTTTATAGGGCCTAAAATTAATTTTTCACAAAAAAATATCTCCATTTTTACACAGAACTCATTTAAACTTATTCCATAATCTGCTATAATTTTCTTTATTTTATGCCGGAGAAAAATAAAACTCCGGCGTATAACATAAAAATAACACATAAATATTTTATTCGGTTATAAATTTTGAAGGACCGGTTAAAAAACTAACGACACTAGCTCAAATCAAAATGGAAGAAATTATCAAAAGTATTAACGGCATTGTATGGAGCAATGCCCTGGTTATCCTCTGTCTTGGCGCAGGAATTTACTTTTCCGTTGTCACCGGATTTTTACAGGTACGGTATGTCCGTGAAATGGTAAAACTGCTTTTTGCCAAAGAATCTTCCAACAAAGGGGTCACTTCCTTCCAGGCATTTGCCATAGCCATTTCCGGCAGGGTGGGGACCGGTAATATAGCCGGGGTAGCCACAGCTATAGCTTCCGGTGGTCCCGGTGCCATCTTCTGGATGTGGGTCATTGCCCTGCTTGGAGCCGCTTCGGCCTTTGTAGAGGCCACCCTTGGTCAGATCTATAAGGAAGTAAAAGACGGACAGTACCGCGGAGGGCCGGCGTTTTACATAGAAAAAGGGCTTAAAACCAAAGTATTCGCCGTACTTTTCGCTATTGTAACCATCGCATCTACCGCGTTTTTCCTGCCCGGTGTACAAAGCAACAGTATTGCCCTGAGCGTAAAAGAAGCATTTAATGTTCCGGTATGGGCAAGCGGTATAGGCATTTCCCTTTTGTTAGCCCTCATCATTTTCGGAGGGATAAAGAGGATCAGTAAGGTGGCCGAGATCGTTGTCCCCTTCATGGCTTTCGGATATATACTCATGGCGCTTATCATCATTGGCATAAATATAGAAAAAGTACCCGAAATGTTCTCCCTGATCTTTCGTTCTGCCTTTGGTACCGAAGAAATGTTTGGCGGTATTTTCGGTTCTGCCATTGCCTGGGGGGTTAAAAGGGGTATTTACTCTAATGAAGCGGGACAGGGGACCGCACCGCATGCAGCCGCAGCAGCAGAAGTGAGTCATCCGGCTAAACAAGGATTGGTGCAGGCTTTTTCCGTATATGTGGACACGTTGTTTGTTTGTACTGCCACGGCTTTAATGATATTGTTCACCAACTCATACAACGTAAAACACCCGGATATAGAAAATGAGTTCATCGTACAGAACCTCGACAAAAACGTAGAAGCCGGCCCGGCCTTTACCCAGGCGGCTATTGCCCATCACTTTCCTGCTGCCGGTGCTGCTTTTGTGGCCATATCCCTGATGTTCTTTGCCTTTACAACTATAATGGCCTATTATTATATTGCCGAGACCAACCTCAGTTACCTGGACAAAAAAGGCTCAAAAATCAAATTATTGCTGTTACGCCTGGTCATACTGTTCTCCGTATACTACGGCACCATTAAAAGCGCCCAGCTCGCCTGGAATATGGGTGATATCGGTGTTGGTCTGATGGCCTGGATAAATATTATCTTTATCCTCATACTCCAGAGACCGGCCCTCAAAGCCCTGAAAGATTACAAGGAACAAAGAAAAAACAAAAAAGATCCGGTCTTCGACCCGGAAAAACTGGGAATCCGCAATGCGGATTTCTGGAAAGAGTATAAAGCCGGAAGCACGAAGCACGAAGCGTGAAGTTAAAAAGGTGGAAGGTGGAAGCACGAAGCGTGAAGTTAAAAAGCCAAAATACTTCGCACTTCATACTTCAGGCTTCACGCTTCACGCTATATTCAAACATTAAACTACACAAAAAACAACATGAAAGAATTACTTAAACTGTATGAGGACAAAGCCCCTGAAATCGTATTTCACTGGCAGGACCAGGAAACCGAGGCAGAAGGCTGGACCGTCATCAACTCCCTCAGAGGCGGTGCAGCAGGAGGTGGAACCCGGATGCGAAAAGGACTGGACGTAAACGAGGTCCTGTCCCTCGCCAAGACCATGGAAGTGAAATTTACCGTATCCGGACCGGCAATAGGCGGGGCTAAATCCGGAATTAATTTTGACCCGAAGGATCCGAGAAAAAAAGGAGTCCTTCAACGATGGTACAAAGCCGTTTCCCCGTTACTGAAAAGTTATTACGGTACGGGTGGTGATCTCAACATAGATGAAATCCACGAAGTTATACCTATTACCGAAGATTGCGGGGTATGGCACCCGCAGGAAGGCGTATTTAACGGTCATTTCAAACCTTCCGAAGCCGATAAAATAAACCGGATAGGACAGTTACGCCAGGGCGTTATCAAAGTAATTGAGAGCGATAAATTTTCTCCCGATATACGAAGAAAATACACTGTGGCAGACATGATCACCGGCTATGGGGTGGCCGAAGCCGCACGGCACTATTACGATATATACGGCGGCACTGTCGAAGGCAAAAAAGCCATCGTACAGGGATTTGGCAATGTAGGAGCCGCTGCCGCCTTTTATCTCGCGCAAATGGGTGCAAAAATTGTAGGTATCATGGATGTTTCCGGCGGGGTTATCCGTGAAGAAGGCTTTTCTTTTGAAGAAATTAAAACCATGTTCCTGGAAAAAAGCAGCAACAACCTGATACACAAACACGCGATTTCGTTCGAGGAAATGAACGAAAGAATATGGGGGCTGCACGCCGAGATATTTGCCCCGTGCGCAGCATCCAGGCTTATTACCAAAGACCAGATCACACAACTCATAGAAACCGGACTGGAAGTCATTTCCTGTGGCGCCAATGTTCCTTTTGCCGACAAAGAGATCTTTTTCGGCCCCATTATGGAATATACCGACAAACAGGTAAGCCTTATACCGGACTTTATTTCCAATTGTGGTATGGCCAGGGTTTTCGCATATTTTATGGAACGAAGGGTAGCCATGAACGACGAGGCCATTTTTGAAGACACCTCAACTATCGTAAAGAAGGCATTGCAGCGAACTTTCAAACAAAGCGCTTCAAAAACCAATATAAGCAGTACCGCATTCGAAATAGCATTACGCCAACTGGTGTAACCATTTCCAAAAGACAACTTAGAAACGGTATAAAGAATTGCCCCCGTACCTATTTGGGGGTTCTTCTTTTTAATTATCTTTGGTGCAGAGAAGCAGCCGGATCAGAAAAATAAAGCTGTCCTCCTCAAAGGGAATCGGAATAAATACCGGAGCCGGAACGGGCTTTCCCCGAACATGACGAAAACAATATAGATTAATAAATAACCTTCCGGATGGTCCTGATATTACCGGAAATATAATTTTATGCACGCTTAATCGTTTTAATATCAAAAACATTTTATCATATGATGCTATTTCAAGACGTTGCTCAGAATGTTGCCGAGGAAGCGCTCTCTGAGGAAAAAACCCTCTCTATTGCAGATCTTATTGTCAGTGGCGGCCCGGGGAGTATTATAATCGTGTTGATCCTTTTTATACTGCTTTTTGTTGCACTTTATATTTACTTCGAACGGATATTTGCCATCAAAGCAGCTTCACAGATCGATAAAAATTTCATGAACCAGATCAGAGACCACGTAAGTAACGGCAAACTTGAAGCAGGAAAGAACCTCTGTGCCCAAACAGATGCTCCTGTGGCACGACTTATAGAAAAAGGCATCTCACGAATAGGCAAACCACTGGAAGACATTAACAAGGCCATAGAAAATGCCGGTACGCTGGAGGTCTATAAACTCGAAAAAAACGTCAGTATTCTTGCCACTGTAGCCGGTGCGGCGCCCATGATCGGTTTCCTCGGTACCGTAATAGGTATGATTATTGCATTTCACGAAATGGCCACCAGTGGCGGACAAGCGGAGATCGGGGCCCTGGCATCCGGTATATATACGGCCATGACCACCACAGTTGCGGGTCTCATTGTGGGTATTATAGCTTATATCGGCTATAACCACCTGGTGGTACGTACCGATAAGGTAGTACATCAAATGGAAGCCCATGCGGTAGAATTCCTTGATTTACTGGACGAACCGGCATAGATATAAATGAAGACAGAAATACAAAATCAGCTGAGCTAATTGATTTTAAAAGATTATTTTAGGGTATATGACAAAAATCGGTTTTGCACAATTTGATCGGAAAATCAGTTTAACCCCAACCCTAAAGGGAGCCTGATTTTCCTCGATTTGCTCCCTTTAGGGTCGGGGTAACAAATCGAGGGATTATCGAAATTCGATTTTTGTCATGTACTAATAACATCTTTACAATGAAACCGACATGTTTAAAAAAGGCATTCAACATACAGAGGATGATCATTTTAAACATCAAAGGTTCCATGTAACCGCTGAAAAACAATAAAATAAGACATGAAATTAAAAGGAAGAAATAAAGTATCGCCGGAATTCAGCATGTCTTCCATGACGGATATTGTATTCCTGTTGCTGGTATTCTTCATGCTTACTTCCAGTGTTCCGAATGCCCTCGATCTGCTGCTGCCAAAGGCCAAAGGAAAGTCCACCAATGTGCAGAACGTATCCGTGAGCATTAACAAAAAACTGGAATATTACATGGATAATCTGAAAGTCAATCCGGAATTCCTGGAAACCGAGCTCAAAAGAAAACTGAAAGACCAGGAAAACCCTACTATCATACTCCGGGCCGAAGAAGGAGTTCCGATTGAAAAGGCGGTTGATGTTATGGATATAGCCAACAGGAACAGCTATAAAGTGATCCTGGCAGTTAGGCCGAAATAGAACGTTATGGCATTCCTGAATACAAAACATAAAAAGAAATCATTTACACTTACCACGGTATTGCTGGCAATCCTCGTGGTGCTCCTGTTTTTCATCGGCTTACAATATATGGACCCTCCTCCTGAAAACGGCATTACCGTCAATTTCGGAATGACGGAATTCGGATCGGGTGATGTACAACCTCTGGAAAAAATAAAATCTGCTCCCGAAGAAAAGGTCGAGGAAGAACAGCCCGAAGAAACTACAGCGGACGAAGTTCCCGCTGAAGTGGAAAAACCACAGGAAGAGGTACTCACCGACGACAAAACCGAAGACGCTCCTGTTATTCCCCCCAAAAAGGAAGAAAAGAAACCTGTAGTAAAAGAAACTCCCAAACCTGCCGAAGAAAAACCTAAAGAAGAGCCCAAAAAACCTTCCAAATCTACCTCGGATGCTTTGTCCAACATACTTAATGGTCCCAAGTCGGACGGAACGGAAAGCAAGGGAGAGGGAGATGACAACAAAGCGGGAGATAAAGGAAATCCCGACGGCGATCCTTATGCCAGCAGCTATTACGGAACACCCGGCTCCGGATCGGGAGGAGTAGGCTACGGACTGAGCGGACGTTCCTTGTTGTCCAGGGGAAAAGTACAGCAGGACTGCAATGAAGAAGGACGCGTTGTGGTAAAGATCGAAGTGGACAAAAACGGTAATGTTATCGATGCGGTCCCCGGCGTAAAAGGAACCACCAATAACCATCCCTGCTTGTTGGAACCGGCAAAGAAGACAGCATTTATGTTCAAATGGAACCCGGATACGGACGCACCTTCACGGCAGATCGGATTTGTAGTGGTTAACTTTAAACTCGGAGAGTAATAAGTTTGTCGTTAATTCAAAATCATTCCCATTTTCATGACATACCAGCAAGTGCTGCAATGGATGTTCAACAGGCTTCCCATGTATCAGCAGCAAGGAAAGACAGCCCTCAAACACAAACTGGACAATATCCGGGATTTTTGCGACCATCTCGGCAATCCGGAGAAAAAAATAAAAACCATTCATATCGCCGGCACTAACGGAAAGGGTTCCGTAAGTCATATGCTGGCATCCATACTGCAGGAAGCGGGTTATAAGACCGGGCTATACACCTCCCCTCACCTTAAGGATTTCCGGGAACGGATAAAAATAAACGGCATGGATATCCCGGAAGATTTTGTTGTGGAATTCATAGCGGATAATAAGTCGTTTCTCGAAGCCCATGACCTTTCCTTTTTTGAAATGACCGTTGGTATGGCACTCGATTTCTTTGCCCGTGAAAAAACAGCTATAGCGGTAATAGAAGTCGGGTTGGGCGGACGGCTGGACTCTACCAACATCATCGTCCCTGAAGTATCGGTAATTACCAATATCGGTTATGACCATACGGACATTCTCGGGGATACTCTCGAAAAAATAGCCCGGGAAAAGGCGGGGATCATTAAACCGGGGGTCCCTGTTGTTATCAGCGAATACCACCCGGAGACCTTTCCCGTATTTCAAAAAATAGCCGAAGAAAATAACGCCGGATTATCTCTTGCAGAAGACCTCTCCCCGGAACATATAAAAAGTGATCTCACAGGCATATACCAGGAAAAAAATATACGTGCCGTCATAGCAACAGTGCAACAACTGAAAAAATATAATATCAGCCGCGACAATGTCATTTCCGGATTGTCCCGGGTCGTGCAGAACACCGGCCTGAAAGGAAGATGGCAACAATTGCAAACTGCACCTAAAGTCATATGCGATACCGCACATAATGCGGAAGGACTGGAACTTGTCCTGCGCCAGGTAAAAAGCGAGAAATTCGAAAGGCTTCATATTGTCCTGGGTGTGGTGCGTGACAAAGACCTGAAACGTATTTTGCCTCTTTTTCCGGAAAATGCGATCTATTATTTCGCCGCACCCGGTATTTCCAGGGGGCTCCCGGCAGAAGAATTACGTCAACAGGCCCTGGAGTATGGCCTGGAAGGAGAAGCGTATCCCTCTGTCATACAAGCATATGAAAATGCCCTTTCCCGGGCAGAGAAAAACGATTTTATATATGTCGGCGGAAGCACCTTTGTGGTCGCTGAAATATTATAGAAAAATATAATAAATATTTTGCACGTGTAAAAAACAATCGTATTTTTGCATCCGCGATTTACAACAAGGGCAGTCACTTACGGCGCTGCTTCTTCATAAGTTCATATTTTATTGACAGATCGTAATATGTGAGGGCTCTTAGCTCAGCTGGTTCAGAGCACCTGCCTTACAAGCAGGGGGTCACTGGTTCGAACCCAGTAGGGCCCACAGTTTAAATTTGATCTATTATTTTCCGGGCTCTTAGCTCAGCTGGTTCAGAGCACCTGCCTTACAAGCAGGGGGTCACTGGTTCGAACCCAGTAGGGCCCACAGTTTAAATGACCTCCCATCCGGGAGGTTTTTTTGTTTAGTGCAATGACTTACTTTTGCTACAT